>CAYNDD010000032.1:0-10660 GCA_964395425.1 uncultured Frankiaceae bacterium | reverse complement strand
GGGCGCAACGGCACGGTGCGGTGCCGCCGACCCGCCAGGAGCCGCCGCAGCGATGCCCGGCACCGCGGTCGCGACGATCACTGCAGCGACGACGGCTGGGCGCAAACGAATCCCCCCGATCACGCGGTGATCGTCGCGCTCGCGCGAGCAGCCGTCAATACACCCGATCGGGTTACCGCTCGTACCCCGTTTCCGCACACAACGGGTGCCTCGCGCGCCCGGTTAGCGACGACTTGCCCCGATCCGGGTGGCGCGGGCGGGAGCGTTGTGTGCTGAAACGGGGTCGGCGCGAGCGTCCGTTGCTACGCCGGTTGGTGGCAGACCGCCTCGACGTTGTTGCCGTCGGGATCGCGGACGAAGCCGCCGTAGTAGTTCGGGTGGTATTCCGGCCACAACCGGGCCGGGTGCAGCACCTCGGCGCCGGTGGCCACGGCCGCCGCCACGAACGCGTCGACCGCGCTGCGATCGGGCGCCGAAAACGCGAGATGGTTCTCCCGGAACCCCTCGCCGGTGTGCTGGCCGCCGATCCAGAAGTCCGGCATCGGCGGTACGCCGTACCCGATCGCGTCGCCGAAGTCCATCACCCGCTCGCCGCCGATGGTCGCCAGCACCGCGTCGTAGAACGCCGCGCTTGCTCCGACGTCAGCACACTGAATCGAGATGTGATCGAGCACGTCAACCTCCAGGTTGAATCCGCGTCCGGCGACCTGAGCATGGCCAGGTCAACACGCCGCCGCAGGACGGATCATGCGACGTTCTTAGCGAGCCAATCGTTGAGTGGGCCTGAGGTGCGCAGGAAGTCGACCACCCGGTCCTTTGCCTTCGGGGTGCCGAGCCACGCACCGACCGGCCACTGCTTCCAGCTGATCAACCCCTTGTAGCGCAACAACTCCGCCCGCGGATGGTCCTTGGGATAGCCGCGCGCGACGGTCTTCAACGTGTCGTGTGCCGACACGTCGATCTTCGCCTTCCGCAAGGCGTCGACGATCGCCTGCACCTGCGGGCCGGAAGTGTCGTCGGCCACGGCCTCACGGAACCGCGCAAGCTGCTCGGGCTCAAGGTGATACATCCCGCAACCCGAGCCGAGCCCGTCGGCGGACAGATGCACGTACCCCCCGCCGGCCAGCGTCGCACCCATCGCGGTCTTGTACGGCGACTTGTCGGCGCTGAACCGCACGTCGCGGTACGGCCGGAAGATCTTGCCCGCACCGAACTCCGGCTCCAGCTCCACGAGCAGCTCTTGCATCGGACGCAGCACGCACTCGTCATATGTCGACTTGTTTGCCTGCCAGAAGGTCCTCGTGTTGTCGGCCGCCAGGCCCTCGTAGAACTCGATCGCCTCGACCGGCCATCCCCTGAACGCCATAGCGGCAGGCTATGACACGCCTCGGCCCGTTCCAGCGACGTCGGCGGGATCCGCTGTTCGTCCGCCAAACGTAGGACCAAGGTCTCTAGCGGTGGCTCCCATCGCGCGCGAGGCTCGCTGTAGGTGAGAGGTCGGGTCATGACGGGTATGTCGAAGGTGCGAGCCGGGCGGCTCGCCCGCGGCGATCACAAACCGCCGATCGGTGCCCCGCATGACGGGTGGGTGCGCGCCGACGCGGTCATCACCTGCAACGCCTACCACGCCCGGCTGCGGCTCTGGCAGCTGCTGAGCGACTCAACCGCCGGCTGCGCCGACGAGGAGGGTCTCGACTTCGAACTCGCGGTCGGCCCGCGCCGGAACAGCTCGCTGCGCAAGCGCGTGGTTGCGCGCCTGAGCAACCCTCGCCCGCAAGGCCCGAGCTTCGTCTACGACCTGCACTGGGCTCCGATCGGCACATTCGCCGCCGGCTATCCCAAGCTCGAGGCCCGCTTGGCGATCACCCCGATCGACGAAACGAGCTGCCTCCTCACGCTCGCCGGGGCGTACCGGCCCCCGCTCGGGCCGATCGGTCATGTGGCCGACGACGCCGCCCTCCACCGCCTGGCCGAGTCCACCGCAAAGGCCATCACCTCCCGGCTCGCCGCGCTGGCCGCATCCCGCGTCGTCGCGGACCACGCGTCGAACTGACCTCTCATCAGGCAGCTCTGATCTCCGCGAAATCGATCGCGCGAGTGGGGCGTCGGGCTGCAATAGCCTGCACGGTCAGGACGAAAGCGAGGCGGACATGGGCGTTGACGCGGCCGACTACGACAAACCGCTGGAGGTTGCAGCCGAGCGGGCGCGGGCCTGGCTCGAGTCGCTAGGGTCGCGACGGGTCGGACCCACCGCATCCGCCGACGATCTACTGGCCACCTTCGGCCGCGCGTTGCCCGAAGGCCCGACCGCCGCCGACGAAGTCGTCGACGAGCTGGCCCGGCTCGCCGAGCCGGGCCTGATGGCGAGCCCGGACGGCCGGTTCTACGGCTGGGTCATGGGCGGCACGCTGCCCGCCGCGCTCGCCGCCGACTGGCTGGTGAGCGCCTGGGACCAGAACGCCGGCATGCGGTACGCGACGCCTGGCGTGGTTGCGGCCGAGGAGGCCGCGGCCGCCTGGCTCCTCGACCTCCTGGACCTTCCGCGCGGCTCCGGTGTGGGCTTCGCCACCGGGGCGACCGCGGCGAACTTCACCTGCCTCGCCGCGGCCCGGTACGCCGTACTCAACCGGGCCGGTTGGGACGTCGAGCGCGACGGACTGACCGGCGCCCCCAAGGTGCGGGTCCTGGCTGGCGCGGAGCGGCATACCTCGATCGATCTGGCGCTGCGCTACCTCGGACTCGGCACGGCCGAGATCGTGCCGGCCGACGAGCAGGGCCTGATCCGGATCGACGCACTCAATGCCGCCCTTGACGAGGGTCCGGCCGATGCACCGGTGATCGTCTGCCTGCAGGCCGGCAACCTGCATTCCGGTGGTTTCGACGACACCGGCGCGGCTGCCGATCTGACGCGCCGGCACAACGGCTGGTCTCATGTCGACGGCGCGTTCGGGCTGTGGGGCGCCGCCACGCCGACCTTGCACCACCTCACCGACGGCCTGGCCGCGGCGGACTCGTGGGCGAGCGACGCACACAAGACCCTCAACGTGCCCTACGACTGCGGAATCGCGGTCGTCGCCGACCCGGAGCCGTTGAGCGCGGCGCTCAGCGTCAAGGCGAGCTACTTCATTGCCGACACGGCCGGCGACCCGTTCGACCGGGTCCCGGAGATGTCGCGGCGGGCGCGCGGGGTGCCGGTGTGGGCCGCGCTGCGTTCGCTCGGCCGCCGAGGTGTCGCAGACCTGGTCGAGCGACTCGTGTACGCCGCGAAGACCCTGGCCGAGCAGCTATCGCAGATCGACGGGGTCGAGGTCTGCAACGACGTCGTCTACACCCAGGTCTGCCTGAGCTTCGGCAGCGACGAGCGGACCCGCGCGGTCACCGCGTGGCTGATCGACGACGGGACGGTGTGGATGTCGGGCTCGCGCTGGCAGGGCCGCGACGTGCTGCGCATCTCGGTCAGCAACTGGACGACCGACGACGACGACATCCGCCGGTCGGTCGACGCGGTTCGGCGCGCGGTCGCGGCAAACTGACCACGGCTGCTCGGCGGCCGACGAGTCACGTCGGCGCGCCGAGCAGCCAAGGGTCCTAGGGGCGGACCTCGTAGACCAGGTTGAACGGTGTCTCGGTCGCCCGGCGGAACCGGGTGAACCCGGCGTCGGTCATCACCCGGCGGATCGCCGCCTCGCCGGCCTGCGCACCGAGGGCGTAACCGCCGGTCTGCGACATCGCGTTCGGCACGCACAGCTGGGTCGAGAAGTTGTAGTAGACCCGGCCGACCGGATTGAGGTTGTCGCTGATCGTGTCGTTTGCATACGGCTCAACGACGAGCCACGTGCCGTCGGGCGCGAGCGCCTTGCGTACGTGCTTGGCCGTTGACAGCGGGTCGCCCATGTCGTGCAGGCAGTCGAACGTCGCGATCAGGTCGTAGCCGGACCCGCTGAACGACGAGGCAGGAGCGACCTCGAACTGCACCCGGTCCGCGACCCCCGCATCGGCCGCGCGCTTGCGGGCGAGCTCGATCGAGCGTTCGTGGTAGTCCGAGCCGAGGAAGGACGAGTTCGCGAACGCCTGGGCGAGCAACACCGTCGAAGCACCAAGGCCACAGCCCAGGTCGGCCACCTTGGCGCCGGCGGCCAGCTTGGCCTCGACGCCCTCGAGCGCGGGGATCCACGACGGCACCAGGTTGGCGATGTAGCCGGGGCGGAAGAACTGCTCGCAGCCGACGAAGACGTTCTCGTCGTGCTCATGCCAACCCATGCCCTCGCCGCTCTTGAACGCCGAGGTGATCCGGTCGTTCGCCTTGAGCGTTCCCAACGCCAGCACGAACGCGCCCGGCGCATACACCGCGCCGTCGGGGTTCGCCAGCACGAACGCCTGCTCCTCTGTCATCGAGTACGTGTCGGTGTCCGCGTCGTACTCGACGTACCCGCCGGCCGCCTGGCCGCGGAGCCACTCCGCGATGTAGCGCGGATTGCAGTCGGTACGACGGGCCAGGTCGTCCGCCGTTGCCGGCGCGCTCGCCAGTTCCTGGAACAGTCCGAGCCGGTGTCCGACAACGACGTTGCCGGCTGCCGCGGTCGCCCCGAGATCGGTCACGAAGCGCCCGAGGAACTCGTTGAGCTTGCCTTCGTCGATCGCCATCTCTTGCCTCCATTGGTCGTGCCGGTCCTCCGGCGCCAACGAGAGTCGCCGCAGGCATTGCACTTCCGTTGCAACGCCGCTGCAATGGAGTCCGCGACGGTGTTCGAAACGGCCGCAGCCGGGCCGGGGTCGAGACGAGGTGGGCCATGCGGGCGAGGTATCCGGACGTCGAGGACTTCATCGAGCGCGACGGCGTGAAGGTCGGCTACGAGGTGTTCGGCGCGGGCGAGCCGGCGATCGTCTTCCCGCCCATCGACGCGATCGTCCACTCCAGGGCATGGAAGGCGCAGGTCCCCTACCTTGCGCGCCGGTACAAGGTCGTGACGATCGACCCGCGCGGCAACGGCCGGTCGGATCGGCCGGGCCGGACCGAGGACTATTCCGACGACGAGTTCGACGCCGACGTGCTCCAGGTCATGGATGCCATCGGGATCGAGAAGGCGGTCCTCGTCGGCATGTGCACGTCCGGCTGGCGATCCCTGGTGACCGCGGCCCGACACCCCGAACGCGTGCTCGGCGTCGCCACGATCGCGACCTGGGGACCGTTCCTCAGCCCGCCGCTCCCGGACCGCGACGAGCAGGGCGACTTCGAGGTCGCGCGTGACGAGTACGTCGGGTGGCAAAAGGTCAACCGGCACTACTGGATGAGCGACTGGCGCGAGTACGCCGAGTTCTTCTTCGGCGAGCTGCTGTGTGAGCCGCACTCAACAAAGCAGTTCGAGGACTGCGTCGGCTGGGCGATGGAGATCGGGCCGGAGGCGATGATCCTGCACGACTCCGCGCCGACTGCCTCGACGTCGCCGGAAGATACCGAGGCGATCCTGCGAGCGGTTCGATGCCCCGTGCTCGCGATTCACGGCCTTGAGGACAGGTGCCAACCCACGAGTCGCAGCGAGCGGGTCGCCGACCTCACCGGCGGGGCATACGTACCCCTCATCGGAGTCGGTCACATCCCACAGGCCAGGGAGCCGGTCGTGATCAACCACCTGCTGCGGGACTTCGTCGAACGGATCGCTCCCTCAGTGCTGCCGACCCGCAGTTGGACCAGGCCGATCAACCGCCCACGTCGGGTGTTGTTCTTGTCCTCCCCGATCGGGTTGGGTCATTCGCGACGCGATGTGGCGATCGCGGATGAGTTGCGGCGATTGCATCCTGAGGTTGAGGTGGATTGGTTGGCTCAGCATCCGCTGACCGAGTTGTTGGAGCGACGCGGCGAGCGGGTTCACCCGGCGTCGGCGTTTCTGGCCAGCGAGTCGACGCACTTCGAGTCGGAGTCCGCAGAGCACGACCTGCATGCGTTCCAGGCGATCCGCCACATGGACGAGATCCTGGTCAACAACTTCATGGTGTTCTCCGACCTGGTCGAAGACCAGCCGTACGACGCATGGGTCGGCGACGAGGCCTGGGAGCTGGACTACTTCCTGCACGAGAATCCCGAGCTCAAGCGGGCGCCGTACGTCTGGCTGACCGACTTCGTCGGCTGGCTGCCGATGCCCGACGGCGGTGACCACGAGGCGATGCTGACCGCCGACTACAACGCCGAGATGGTCGAGCAGATTCAACGCTTCCCGCGGCTCCGCGACCGCGCCCTGTTTGTCGGCAACCCCGACGACGTCGTTCCCGACGCGCTCGGTCCGATGCTCCCGGGGATCAGGGAGTGGACCGAGCAGCACTTCGACTTCGTCGGCTACGTGACCGGCTTCGACCCGGCAGAGGTCGCCGACCGGGCCGCGATCCGGGCCGGCCTCGGCTACGCGCCGGAGGAGAAGATCTGCATCGTGACCGTCGGCGGATCCGGCGTCGGCACCCACCTGCTGCGGCGCGCGATCGCGGCGTACCCCGAAGCCAAGCGGCAGGTGCCCGAGCTTCGGATGATCGTCGTGGCCGGTCCCCGGATCGACCCGGCGACGCTCCCCCACGCGCCCGGGCTCGAGGTGCACGCCTACGTCCACGACCTCTACCGCCACCTCGCGGTGTGCGACCTCGCCGTCGTGCAGGGCGGCCTGACCACCGCGATGGAGCTCACCGCCAACCAGCGCCCGTTCATCTACATCCCGCTGCGGCACCACTTCGAGCAGACCTTCCACGTCTCGCACCGGCTTGCGCAGTACGGCGCCGGTCGTTGCCTCGACTACGACGAGGCACAACCGGAGCAGCTCGCCCAGGCAATTGCGACCCAGATCGGCCAACCGGTCAGCTACCGCCCGGTCGAGACCGACGGCGCGGCCCGCGCGGCGGCCCGCATCGCCGAGCTGCTCTGAACCCCGGCGCGAGCCGACTCAGCCGCCGACCAGCGCGAGCTCCTGCGTGGCGGCGCGGGCGATCCGCGGGAGGCCGTATCGATCACCGAGGTCCAGTGCGCGTCGGAGCCGCGCGTCGGCCGTCTCGGTCCGGCCGAGCAAGAGTGCGGCGCGACCGTCGACCAGCGAGGCGTCAGCCAACGCCGCAACCCAGGGCACCCGCTCGGCCGCCGTCAACAGCGGCGTGAGTGCGTCGCGAGCGCGTTGTGGCTCGCCCTGGTCGATCCATGACCGGGCAATGGCGAGATAGCAGGCGTCGCCGGCCAGGAAGGCTGCGCCCGGCGGCGCCGTAATCCGCCCCAACAGGGCATCCGCCTCGACGAGGGTCGAACGCGAGCCGGTCGCCTCCGCCAAGGGCGCAAGCGCGCGCAACAGGTAGGCGTTCGCACCGTCCTGCCGGGCCGCTGCGCGAGCGGTCTCGAGCACGCCCACCGCCCGGTCACGATCGCCGACTTCGAGCAGGGTCGCGCCAAGGATCGCTCCGGCCGCCGCGATGCACCACACATGCGGGGCTTCACGACTGCGGTCCAAGGCGTCGGTCCCGATGTCCAGGGCCCGGTCGTAGTCCCCGGTCAACCGGGCCAGCCACCCCAGGTGCGCCAAGTGCCAGGGCGCGTACGCCGACAAGCCGCCACGTCGGTGGATGTCCAGGGCCTGCTCGATCCGGGCGGCCGCGGCTGCCCACTCGCCGGCTGCCACCGCGATGAACGAGGACTCGAACACGGCCCAGTGCAGTCGGAACAGATCACCCTGTCGACGGAGCAGCGGTTCGAGCTCGGTCAGTACCGCCTCGAGCGGCGCGATCTCACCGATGTAGGCGAGCGAGGTCTTCTGGCCGTCCAGCGCGGCCGCAAGCGCCTCGTCGTCGCCCGAGATCCGAGCCACCTCAACCGCCAGCCGGCCGTGCTCCACCGAGTCGGCGAAGCGCAGGTCATTGGCCGCCAGCACTGCCATCCAGGCCTGAAGGTCGGCCTCCATCGCGCGATCGGACATCCCGGCTGCGAGCCGCAACCCGCGTTCGAGATGCACCAGGCAGCCGGAGATCGGCCGGCCGCTGGCAGCGGCGGCATCACCGCCCAACGCCCGCAGGGCGATCACCTCGAGCCGCTGGTCACCGACCTCCCGGGCCAGGTCGACCGCGACCTCGATGTCGACCAGCGCCGCCGCGAAGTCGGCCTGCGCGCCCAAGCCATGGGAGCGGGCCATCCGCGCCCGGGCTTGGACCTCGCGGTCGCGCACCTGCTCGGCGGCCGCCAACGCGCGGGTCAGCAGCTCCACCGCATCGGCCGCCGCGGCTCGGACCAGGGCCTCCTCACCCGCGAGCAGCCAGGCTCGGGCCGCGCGCGACCAGTCCTCGACGGCGGCCGCGTGGGTCGCCACGGCCTCTGGGTGCGCGGTGAGCAGATCGGCGGCGCGACGGTGGTAGGAGTCTCGGACCGGGGCAGGTGTCGTCATGTAGAGGACATCGCGGACGAGATCGTTGGCGAACTCCCAGTCGCGGCCGGCCACGGTGAGCAGCCGGGCGCTGAGGGCGGCCTCGCAGATGCTCAACCCCTGATTCAGCGGCCGGCCGAGCAACCCGGCGACCGTTGCGGTGTCGAAGGACACCCCGAGCACAGCGCCGGCCCGCAACAGCTCGCCGACATCGTGGCCGGACCGGCGTACCCGGTCGAGGACAGCGGCCTCCAGCGACTCCGGAACCCCGGTGTCGCCCGCGGCCAATGCCCGCAACGACTCCACGACGAACAGCGCGTGGCCATGGGTGCGGCTCAACAAGGCGTCGGTCTGATCGGCCAGCCCGGCAGCAGCGGCCAGCCGCGCGACCGCCTCCCGCGGCAGCGGGCCCAGGTCGAGCCGGCCGGCAACCGCCGAGAGCGAGCCGAGGACGGCGTCACCTTCCTCGACCCGGATCGTGGCGACGACCAGTAGCCGACTGGTCGAGGCATGGCGCGACAGGTAATGCAGAAGCTCGATCGTCGACTGACCCGCGTTCTGCAGATCATCGAGGACGATCAGCACCGGCGTCCGGTCCGCAAGCCCGCGGATCGTCGCGGTCGCGGCCTCGAAGGCTCGGCGACGTTCGATATCCGGGCTGTCCAAGTGACGAGGCGCCGGCCCGAGCACTGCGGCCGCGGCCGGGATCAACCGTGAGAGCCCGGGCGCGTGATCACCGACGATGTCGAGCAACTGCGACGGAGGCAGGGTGCGGACCGCCTCGGCGATCGCTTCGACGAACGGCTGCAGGAACAAGGAACGCTCGGTGGCATAACAGCGCGCGGCCAGGACCCGCCCGCCCGTGCTCGCCGCGATGCGGGACAGCTCGTCGACCAACCGGGTCTTCCCGATGCCGGCCTCGCCGACGACCAGCACCACCGCGGGTTTGCCGGCCGCAGCCGCGTTCCAGGCGGTCCGCAGCTCCCTGAGCTGCTCGGCGCGGCCAACGAGGCCGAGCGAGTCGCTGGCCGGCGACCGCTCAACTGCCGGCGTGGACATGACCGGCAATGCGTCGGGTGGTTCGTCCCGCAGCGCGGCGAGATGCAGGGCTTGGGTCTCGGCCGCCGGATCGGCGCCGAGCTCCGCGGCAAGCAGCTCCTGGAGTTCGGCGTACGCCGTCAACGCCCGGCCCGGCTCACCAGCAGCCAGGTGGGCGCGCATCAGCGCCCGGACGGCGCGCTCGTCGTACGGATCCGCCGCGATTGCGGCGGCGGCGGCCGAGGCGGCCACCGCGTGGTCGCGGGTGCCGAGCGCGGCGTCGGCGAGCACCCGTCGAGCCCGAGCCAGCAGTTCGGCGCACTCACTGCGGGCCGACTCGACCCACTCGGCGGCCGGCTCGTCGGCAAGCACCTCGTCCGCGCAGAGCAGATCGACCGCCCGGGTGGCCGCGGCTGCCGCCAAGGCAGGCTCGGCGTCGGCCAGCCGGCGGCCGGCCTCGTCGGCCCAGCGAGCGGCGTCGTCGAGATCGACGGCGACAGCGGGCGGACGCCCGAGCTGATAGCCGTCGCGATCGCCGTCGATGACTTCTGCACCGAGTGACCGTCGCAGCCGGCTCACCAGGGTCGCCACACTGGCTGCCGGCTGGGCCGGCGCGTCCTCGGGCCAGAGCACATCGACTATTCGCTCGACCGACACCGCGTGGCGCCGCTCGACCGCGAGCAGCTTCAGCAGCTCCCGCGACTTGCGGCTGCCGATCTCGGCCCGGTCAACCACGTCTGCGTCGCGGGTGACGGCGAACTTGCCGACCAAGCGGACGCCCAGCATGGTGACAGTCTCCGCCGAGATACCCGGGCAGGGAAGCCCACGACCCAGGATCGAACCGGTCGGTACTAGTAGGAGATGAGCAGGCTGGCCATGACCGGGTTGTGGTCAGACGGGATGACACCGACGAACTTGCCGTGGCGAAGGTCGATGATCAGCTTCCACGACTGCACCGCGACGCCGGCCGGCGCAAACACGTAGTCGATGTGGTAGCCGTCGGCAATCGGCCGGCGGAAATACTCGTTCGCACTGTTGTACTTCGCGTTCGTCCGCGACTGCGCGACGTCGAACGCGTCGTCGATCTGCGCGGACTGCATCGCAAGCGCGGGCGCGTTGAAGGCGTGCCGCTTGTCCGGGTCGCTGTTGAAGTCGCCGGCGTAGACGACCGGAACCCCGTCCTTCGCCGCGAGTACGCCGGCCTGCTTCAACAGGCTCTGCGTCTCCGCCCGGCGCTCCTTGTC
>CAYNDD010000031.1:0-19496 GCA_964395425.1 uncultured Frankiaceae bacterium | reverse complement strand
CGATCGTCTTCCCGATCGTCAAGAAGTCCGGCTCCAGGCCCTCGCGCGCGGTGTAACCGCCGGGGCCGGCACAGATCGTGTGGGTCTCGTCGATGACGAGCAGCGTGCCGGTCTCGCGGGTGATCCGCCGCAGCTCGCGGTGGTAGTCGGGATCCGGCAACACGATGCCGATGTTGGTCAGCGCCGGCTCGACCAGAACGCATGCGACCGCCTCGTCGGCCAACGCCTTCTCGAGACCGGCGAGATCGTTGATCTCGACGACTCGGGTCGACTTCGTCACATCGAGTGACGGTCCGACGCTGCCTTCGCGCGGCATCACCGCGCCGGAGTCCGACAACGTGGCCAGGGTCTCGTCGACCGACCCGTGGTAGCACCAGTTGTGCACGACGATCACCGAGCGGCCGGTGATCTGCCGGGCCAGCCTGAGCACGAACCGGTTGGCATCCGACGCGGTCAGGCAGAACTGCCAGAACGGAAGCCCGAACCGCCGGCTCATCTCGTCGCCGACCCAGATCGCGTCCTCGGTCGGCAGCATGAAGGTGGCGCCGCGGCTCATCTGCGCCGTGAGTGCATCGACGACCGGTTGCGGGCCGTGACCGGCCATCGCGCCGGTGTCGCCGAGGCACAGGTCGACGTAGCTGTTGCCGTCGATGTCCTCGAGCTCGGCTCCATGCGCACCCGCGACCACGATCGGGCTCGGGCTCGACCACCTGGTCATCCAGTTCATCGGCACGCCGTAGAGCAGCGAGCGCTCGGCCTGCTGCCGGTAGTCGATCGATCGCGGGTGGGTCGCGGTGAAGCGCTCGCGTTCGCGGCCGAGCAGTTCGTGCACGCGGCCGGCGTCGATGCCGGACGAGGGCGTTGGTGCGGCCATGGCTCAGACGCCTTCCTGGTCAGCGACCGCGCCGCGGGTGGCAGCGACTCGCTCGATCACGAGCGCGGACCGTAGCACAAATCTGCAATCAGACAATCAGACTCATCGGCCGGTCGTACGGCGCCGGCTTCGGCTGGTCCGCCCCGAATCGCCAGATCCACGGGAGCAACCCGATCAGGACCGCGGCGCATGCGGCCGCACCGACGAACGGCACCCACGGCGCGATCCCGAACAACGCCCCACTCGCCGCCGCCGACACCGCCATCGCCGCAGTCTGGGTGCCATTCGACAGCCCTTGGGCCCGGCCAAGGGCCGAAGCCGGAACGCTTTGCGCGAGCAACGACTGGGCGGCCGGGTAGGCAACCGCGACCCCGATCGACTCGACCGACCCGAGCCCGATCAGCAACGGCAGCCAGTGCAGGAACGGATACAGGGCGGCGAAGAACACCGAGGACGTGAGCGCGCCGATCGTCAGGGTCACCCGGTTGAAGCGATCGGCCATCCGGCCGGCCAGCGGCGAGAACGCGGCGAACGGTGCCGCGAACAGCGTCCAGGACAGGCCCACCTGCCAAGCGTGCGCGCCCCGCAGGTCGAGCAACAACGTCCAGCAGGTCTCGTAGACCCCGGTGATGAGGCCGCCGACAACGCCGGTGACCACGACGCCGAGCAGCAGCCGGTTGACCACCAGTCGGGACCGTTCGGCATCAGTGGCGCCGCCGACTCGCGGGAGGCTACTCAGCGCCCACCCGCTGGCTACAGTCGACGTGATCGCCGTGGCGACGAAGAGGATCGGCATCCCGGAGATACCGGCGAAGCTGCCCGCCAACGGCCCGATCGCCATCCCGCCGAGCTGGCCGGCGAACAACCACGAGAAGGCCCGCCCGCGCCGGTCGGGTGCAACAACGGCACCGACCATCGCGAACGATGCGACCTGGACCGCGCCGGCACCGGCACCTTGGGCCCCGCGCAGCGCGATGTAGCCGGCCGCGCCGGGATGCAGCAAGAACCCGAGGCTGCCGACGGCGTAGCTCAGCAACCCGCCGATCAGAACCGGGCGCTGCCCGATCCGATCGCCGAGATGACCGAGTGGGTACTGCACGATCAGGCCGGCCACGAAGTACGCCGACATCACCAGGCCGACCGTCGCGGTCGAGGTTCCGTGGTGCCGCAGGTACGCCGGAAGCAGGGGCAGGATCGCGCTGGCACCGAGCCATTCGATGAAAGCGGTCCCGGTGAGCACGAAGAGGAAGTGCCGGGCGGAGCGGGTCATCGGCTCAGGTCCTCGACGAAAGCCGCTACCTGGCTGCGCAGTGGCTCCGCGAGCGGCGAGAAGCCGAATAGTTCCGCCATCCAGATCCCGTCGACCACCAGCCGTGCCACGGTGGCCCGAACCGGGTCGACCCCGTCGGCGACGAGCCGCGCCTGCCAGCGGTCGAACGACCGGCGCAGCGGCTCCAACAGCTCCGGCTCGCAGGCCATCGCGGCCAGCACCGCGGCACCGGCGCGCTCACGCCGAATGGCTTCGGCGGTCTGCGCCGGCCGAACCGTGGCCCGGACATACGCCCGGACGTAGCGGCCTGGGTCGGCGCCATCGTCGCGCGCACTCTCCTCGGCGAGGTCGGCGTCGAACCCGGCCACCAGGCGTTCGACCATGGCCGACACCAGCGCATCGCGGGTGCGGAAGTGATACAGCACCCCGCCCTTGCTCAAGCCGGCCTCCGCGGCCGCGGCTTCGAGGGTGAGCCGGGACACGCCGGAGCGGATCACGATGCTCTCGGCGGCATCGAGGATCCGGTCACGGGTCGGGCTGGCCATCCGTCAACTGTACCGTCCGGACGGTACAGTTGCGCTGGCCCGTGCGGGTGAGCGCGTACCCCGCCGCGCTAAGCAATGTCACATTGCCCCGCGCTTCGCGGGGGCAATGTGACATCACCCTCGGCTTTCCCAGGGCGATGTGACATTGCCTTTCGGGGTGGCGTCGGCGTGGAAGTCGATCGTCCACCGGTGCGGCTCGCCGATCAGCTCGGTCATCTCCTCCGCCGGCATCGGCGAAGCCAGGTAGAAGCCCTGCGCCCGGCCGCACCCGAGCCGGACCAGGTCCGCGAGCTGACTCGGCGTCTCGACCCCTTCGGCGGTGACCTCGAGGTCGAGCGCGGCGGCCATCGCGATGATCGCGGCCACCAACGCGGAATCGTGCGGGTCGCTGCCGAGGCCGCCGACAAAGGACCGGTCGACCTTCACCGCGTCGACCGGGAAACGCTTGAGATAGCTCAGCGCCGAGTAGCCGGTGCCGAAGTCGTCGATCGACAGGGTGACCCCGAGCGCCTTGAGCTCCTCCAGTGTCCAGCGGGCGGACTCGACATCGCTCATCACGACGCTCTCGGTGAGCTCCAGGCAGAGCCGCTCCGGGCGCGCGCCGGTGCGGATCAATGCGTCTCGCACCAGGGCGACCACATCGGGCGCGTTCATCTGGCGCACGGACAGATTGACCGACAGCGACATCGTGATCGCGGTGTCCTGCCAGCGGGCGAGCTGCGCGCACGCCTGCTCGAGCACCCAGGCGCCGATCGGTACGATCAGTCCGGTCTGCTCGGCGATCGGGATGAACTCGGCCGGGCTGACCGGGCCCCGGATCGGGTCGGTCCAGCGTGCCAAGGCCTCGGCGCTGACCAAGTTGCCGGACGCCAGGTCGACGATCGGTTGGTAGTGCACGGCTAGCTCGCCGCGCTCGATCGCGTGGCGCAACGACAGTGCGGTGGCCGATCGCCGTTGGGAGTCGGCGCGAACCGTCTCGTCGAACACGACGATGCCGCCGTGACCGCTCGCTTTCGCCCGGTACATCGCGGCGCCCGAGTCCCGAAGGAGCGTCTCCGGGGTCGAGGTCTCATCGGCCACCGCGATGCCGACGTCGGCCGAGACGTACCCGCCCTGGCCGTCTGCGCCCGCGGGTTCGCTGAGCGCGACCAGCACCCGCCGGGCAACCGCCTCGATCAAAGGCGGCGTGACGCCGTCGCACACGACGACGAACTCCACGCCGCCGATCCGGGCCAGCGTGTCGCCGGGCCGGATCGCCACCGCGAGCCGGTTCGCCACCTGTCGCACGAGCAGGTCACCGGAGCCATGGCCGAGGGCGGAGTTTGCGAGCGTCATCTGGTCGATGTCGACGAACATCACACCGACCTGCGAGTGCCGTCGCCGCGAGGCGGCGAGCCCCTGCACCAGCCGGTCGGTGAGCGACGCGCGGTTCGCGAGCCCGGTCAGCGGGTCGTGCAGGAGGTGATGGGCGAAATCGTCCTCCATCCGCTTGCGTTCCGTGACGTCCTGCAACTGCACGTAGTAGTACTGAAACGCGCCGGCCGCGTCCCGCGCGATGCTGATGTGCGTCATCGCCCAGACGATCGACCCGTCCGGCCGGACGAATCGGCGCTCGTCCGAGTAGCTGTCCCGCCCCTTGGCCACGGCGGCGAGCACCCGCGACCACAACGATGGATCGTCGTCGTACGCCGGCCACGGGACACCCTCGAGCTGGCCGGCCGACTGTCCGAGCAGGCGACAGAAGGCTGCGTTGACCCGGCTCGGCGCGCCGTCGATGCCGACGATCGCGGCACCGATCGCGGAGCGTTCGAAGCCGTGCTCGAACCGTGCCTCGACGGCGCGTCGGCCGTCCTCGGCGATCACCTGGTCGGTTTCGTCGAGCAAGGTGCCGATCACCTTGCCGATCGTGCCGTCGGGTGCGATCTCGGAGGTGACCCGCAGCCGGACGAAACGCAGGCCGGTGTCGTCGCGAAGCAGCCTGATCGAGAGATCGATGCTGCCACCCCGAACCGTCGCCTCGGTCCAGGCGGCCCGGATCGCCTTCTGATCCGCGAGATGTGTCAGCGACAGCAGGACGTCGTCCGCAATCGGCGCCCGTTGGTCGGCGCCGACGATCCGGCGAAACTCGGCTGAGTAGAACCGCGCACCGGTCACGAGGTCGTACTCGAAGCTGCCGAGCTGAGCCATCCGCTGTGCCCGGTCGAGCTGACCGACCTCGTTGCCGGCCTGCTCGCCCGGTGCTCGACCGGCCCGGCCACGGCCGATCATGTGCAGCAGTCCAAGCCGGCTCGGTTGCCGTTCAGGCGGTGCGGATCCCCGACCAGCGCGGCGACCTGCGCGCCTTCCGGTGCCGTGCCCTCGGTGAATTCAATCCGGTTGCGACCGAGCGCCTTGGCCCGATACAGCGCCTCGTCGGCGGCTTTGAGCACCTGACTCGCGGAGCAGTGCGTCGGCGGCTCGAGGATGGCCACCCCGCCGCTGAGAGTGAGCACGCCGGCCGCGTTTCCGGGATGGCAGATCCCGAGCGCCTCGACGCCGCGTCGCATTCGCTCCAGCGCTGTCACGCCCGAGTCCAGAGACTGCTCGGCGAAGATGCACAGGAACTCCTCGCCGCCGTACCGATAGAGCAAGTCCCCGGTACGCAACAACTCGGTGAGGCGCGAGCTCACGATCTGAAGCGCCTCGTCACCGGCCTGGTGGCCGTACGCGTCGTTGTAGGCCTTGAAGTTGTCGACATCCGCGACTGCCATGCAATAGCGGTGGCCGTACCGGCTGACCCGCGCCTCGATGCCCTCGAGATCCTCGCTGAGCGCCCGCCGGTTCGGCAACCCGGTCAAGGCGTCGCGGCGCGCGATCGCGGCCAGCTCGACGTTGAGCCGCTCGAGCCGGGTCGTGCACGCTTCGGCATAGCGGGCCTTGGCCAGCAGTTCGGCGGTGTTGGCGAAGATGCCGGCGAACACCGACACCTTCGCGCGCAGCTCATGCGCGGAAATCGGACCATGGATGAAGTCGACGGCTCCCTGCGCGAACAGGTCGGCGCGGGAAATCTCTTCGGGGCTGAGCGCGGTCGTGAAGATGATCGGGGTCAGCCAGGCCCGTTCGTGCGTGCGGATCATCGCCGCGGTTTGTAGGCCGTCCATAATCGGCATCAGCACATCGAGCAGGATCACCGCGAAGTCTTGGGCGCACACACAGTCGACCGCGGCCTGGCCCGACCCGGCCTCGACGACGGCACAGCCGAGCGGCGCAACCACCGACCTCAACGCGAACCGCTTTGTCGCGTCGTCGTCCACCACGAGTACCGGCACCGGCATCGGCATCGGTTGGCTCACGACGGGACACACTGTTCCGGCGCACTCCACAGCAACCGGCCGGCGTTCGCCCGCAGCTGTGGCGCGGCGTCGGCGCGCGGCGGGTCGGGCGTCGTCACCGGTAGGCGCAACGGCAGATGCACGGTGAAAGTGCTTCCCTCGCCCGGCTGGCTGCTGACGGTGATCCGGCCGCCCAGCAACCCGACGAGTTGACGGCTGATCGACAGACCCAGTCCGGCCCCGCCGGTTCGGCGACCGCTCACGGCGTTCGCCTGGGTGAACGCCTCGAAGATTCGTTCCTGATCCAGGGCATCAATCCCGATGCCGGTGTCGATGACCGAGATGGCGAGGGTGCGACCGTCCTCGCTTGCCGCACCCGACTCCCCCGGCCTGGCGTCGACCAGGTCAAAGCACACCCGCACCCCGCCGTACTCGGTGAACTTGATCGCGTTCGCGAGCAGGTTCGTCAAGACCTGCCGAAGCCGGAGGGGGTCGGTGACGAACTCGGCGGGCACGTCCGGCGCGATCTCCACCAACAGGTCGAGACGGCGATCTCGAGCCAGGTAGGCGAACTCCCGACACAGCGTGTCGCGGACATCGCTGACCGCGACACCGACGAGGTCGACGGTCAAGGTTCCGGCGTCGGATCTCGCGAGATCGAGCACGCTGTCCAGCAGCTCCTGCAGGTCACGACCGCAGGCGTGCAACACGCTCGCCGATTCGACCTGTTGCTCGGTCATGGTGTCGCCGTCGTTGGCCTTGAGCTGCTCGGCGAGCAACACCATGATGCTCAAGGGGGTCCGGATCTCGTGCGCCATGATCGCGACGAGCGCGGTTCGATCGGTCGGACTGAGCGTGGGCATCCGGCGTCCGATCTAGCAAGCTGCGGCTAGAGCGGCGGTCCGGGCTCCGGAGGAAGTGGCCTCGACAAGACGGTACTCGCGATTTCGCAGTGCGGACAGCGATTCGGTTAGCACCGAGGCGGCCCCCGGGGGTCAACTGACGGTCGTGCCAGGTCGATGGTGCTGGCATGACGTCTGCGTCCGGATACGCCGTCGCGCCGCTGGGCCGGCGGGCCGCCGCCTGGATCTTCGACACCGGGATCGGGGTACTGCTGGGCACCGGCTTGGTGCTGGCCGCCGGCGGCACCGGCGACCTCAAGGTGATCGCCCACCTGCTGAGCTTCAAGTCGGTCGGCGGCCGGACCGGCCGGGCGCTGGCGGCCGCCGCCAACCCGGTCTCTCCTCAGCTGAGCGCGCTCAAACCGATCGTGGGCATCGTCGTACTCCTCACCGTGATCACGCTCGCGACCATCGCCTACCGGGTGTCCACCACGGCCAAGTGGGGGGCCGGTGTCGGCAAGGCGCTTCTGGGTCTGCGGGTCGTGGTCGACGATCCGGACCGGCATCGACTGGACCCGCCGGGCTGGGCTCGATCGTGGCGCCGGTGGGCCGTACCACAGGTCCCAGGGCTGATCCCGCTCCCGGCGACCGGACTGCTTGCCTATCTGCCGGCGCTGCGGGACGAGCGGCGCCGTGGCCTGCACGACCGGGCCGCCGGAACGATCGTGGTCGACGTGCGGGCGCCACGTCGTCCGATCGACCGACCTGCCCATGAAGCCGCACCACCGCGCGACGAGTACTTCGTCAGCATCGGAACGGCCCGGTAGGCACGGCCGTCGCTATGCGGTCAGTGCGACCCAAGCGTCGCGGTCGGCGCCGGCCGTTGCATCAACCTGGACATGAAGCATGACGTTGATCCAGAACCGGGTCCACGGGCGGCCATCGGGCGCGAGTACGCCGGCCTGGTTCATCGTGCGGGCGATCACGGTCAGCGAATCGCCGGCCTCGTGACACTCCCAGATCGTCTCGACGTTCCACTGATCGAACGGCCGCCAGTCACGGAGGGCGCGAAGCACCGCAAGCCGTCGAGCCGACGGCAGATCGGCACGAGGCGGAGCCGGCACCGGCGATGCGGAGCTTGACGCTTCGGCGGATCCGTCGGCGATCGCCGACACCTGCCGCCAATGCCATTTCCGTCCGCTCGGGTCGGCCCACGCGGAGTGGTTCAACGCAGAGGCAATCGTGTGCACCGAAGCGCCCTGACGGCTCAGCTCATCGACGAATGCGGTGAACGACTCATCGTCGGGCAGTGGCATCATGCTCGCTCCCTGCTAGCGGTGGACGGCCTGGTCGGATCGGGACGCCGTGCAACGGGCGTGGATCCCACGCTTCGCGTTGCAGGGTCTGGGCAATCACGTGAGACCCACGCAGTGATCACAACGACATCTCGTGGTCGCCCCAACAGAGGCGTAGTCACTGGGTACGGGGGTGCAATTGCATCGTCTTGCCACTACCCCGAGCCCGGCCCGGGTCGGCCGAATCAACCTTCAGGGGTGGTTCGGGTAGTCGACGATTCCCTCCTGGACGGCCTTGGAAACTGCCTCGAGCTTCGAATGAGCGCCGAGCTTGGTCAGGATCGACTGCGTGTAGTTGCGGACCGTGTTCACGCTGAGATACAGCTCGGTCGCGGTCACCTTGTTGGACCAGCCGCGCGCCATGCACGCCATGACCTCGCGCTCGCGGACGGTCAGCTCCGTCCCTACCCCGCTCTGACGCCGGCTGAGCCTCGGCAGCAACCGGGCGAGCATCGCCGGCGTGATCAGCGCCTCGCCCGCTGCCGCCGACCGTACCGCGATGGCCACCTCCGAGGCGGCCCGATCCTTGGTCAGGAACCCGGAGCAGCCGGCTTCGATCGAGGCGAGCAAGACCCGGTCGTCCGAGGCGCCGGTGAGCATGACCACCATGGTCTGCGGGTTGCGCTGCTTGATCTCCGCCGAGATCTCGACGCCGTCACGATCGGGCAAGTGATAGTCGATCAGGACCACGTCCGGCACCAGGCGCCCCGACATCTCGATCGCCGCCGCACCGGTCGGAGCAAGCCCCACGACGGCGATGTCGCCCTCGTCCTGAAGCAGCCGGGCCAGGCTCTCGGCGAACATCAGATGGTCGTCGACGATCAGAACGCTGACCGTGGTGGCCCCCGACTCAGCCATCGGGCGCCTGCGTCGGCGTGGCCGGCGCCGGCAGGGTCAGCGTCGCGGTGGTGCCTTCACCGACGACCGAGTCGATCGCGACGGTCCCGCCGTTTCGTTGCACCAGGTTGTCGACGAGGGCGAGCCCGAGCCCACTCGCTGACCCGCGCGGCTTCGTGGTGAAGAACGGGACGAACGCTCGCCGGACCACCTCCGGCGTCATGCCGTGCCCCGAGTCCTTGACGCGGACGATGACCGCGGCATCGCCGTCGGGCGATCGCTGCGTCGAGATCGTGAGCTCACCGCCGGCCGGCATCGCCTCGCAGCCGTTTCGGGTCAACGCCTCGATGATCTGCTCGAACTGGCTTCGATCGACCAGCGAGACCAACGGATCACCGGCGAGGTCGAGGTGGACCTGGACCGCCGAGTTGATGCCGTGCCCGGACGATGCGGCGACGCCACGAACCACGTCGTTCAGGTCGACCGGCTCGGCGTGCGAGGGCCGCTGGCCGAGGACCGCGATCAGAGCGCGGGTGAGTTCGAGCGCCTGCTGTGCGGCCGCTTGGATCGTCTTGACGTCGTGAAGCGTGGCCGGGTCGGTCAGGCGCCGCGACAGCAACGCGCTGCAGTTGAGGATCGCGCCGAGCGAGTTGGTGATGTCGTGCACGAACCCGGCGGCGAATTGACCGAGTGGATCGGGCTGGTGTGGCCGACCGTGCCGCATCTGATCGGTAGGAGACATGCGAACCACTTCCTGTCGGCGCCAAGACGAAGGGCGGCACTTGCTCACCGGATCGACTGGGTCCGCCAGGACATTGCAATGCAGTCGGAGTGCGCCGAACCGACGAGCAGTCGCGTGGTCTCGGCAACCGTGGAGACGATCGTATCGGCGTTTCGGGGCGGCGATACGCTCTGAGCGGCGATGGAACCCTTCGGCGGACCGCATCTCGACGGCGGACATCGGGTGCTGGTCGGATTCGACCGACACCCGGCGAGCCATCGGGCCCTGCAGGTGGCCATCGACCTGGCCGTCACAATTCACGCCCAGCTCTTCGTGCTGCACGTCATCGACCTGCAGGACTATCCGATCGATCCCGACTCAGCCGACTGGGACGGCTCGGCCGAGGAGACGATCGCGCAGGAGCGTCGTGAGGCCGAGGCCATGCTGGCCGACTCCACGCTCGAGTGGGTCTTCGACACAGCTCGCGACGAACCGGCGCACGCGCTGGCCCAGGCGGCGCACGACCTCGACGTTCTTTTCATCATTGTCGGCGCGAGCCGCCGCGGTCTTGGCGCACGGTTGCTTCACGGCTCAGTGCCCGAGGCGCTGGTGCGAAAGCAACGCAAACCGGTGCTCGTCGTTCCGGCTGCCGCGCCGAACCCGGTCGAGTGACGCCGCGGTCCTGCGCACTAGGATTGGCAGGGTAACAACGGCGGTGGGACCCGCCAAACAACCGTCGCAGCGGCGACCAATGGTTCCTACCAACTGGTAGGAGGCTGTGGTGGATCGCCGCATCAAGCGACCAGGCCCGCTACGGTCGGCGCCCGCAAACCCATGGCGGACCGTTCTGGTGATCGGCGCGGGTGGCTTTGCCGGCGGCCTGGCCCGCTACGGCATCGGGGTGGCATGGCCCACCACGCCGGGCGGTTTTCCGTGGGCGACCTTCACCGTCAACACCTCCGGCGCCTTCGCGCTCGCTCTCCTGCTCGTGGTCGCCCTCGAGATGCTGCCGCCGTCGCCGTACCTTCGACCGGCCCTCGGCACCGGCTTTTGCGGTGCGTACACCACGTTCTCCACCGTGACGGTGGCAAGCGACCAGCTCGCCGGTCACGGGCACGCCGCGCTGGCGCTGGCATATCTCGGTGCGAGCATCCTGGCCGGGTTGGCCGCCACCCTGCTCGGTCTGGCGATCGGCCGCACCGTCGCATCCTCGAGACCGGTGGCGAACTCGTGACGCTCGCGGTGGCGATCGGTGTCGCGGCCGGCCTCGGCGCCGCGTTCCGCTACCTCCTGGACCGGACCATCCAGCACCTGCATGACACGGCGTTCCCATGGGGAACGCTGGTCATCAACCTCACCGGGTCGTTCGTGCTCGGCCTCACCACCGGCCTCGCGACTCACCACGGACTGTCGAACCACGTCGCCGAGGTCGTCGGGATCGGCCTGTGCGGCGGGTTCACCACCTGGTCGACCTACTGCTGGGAGTCGGTCGCGCTGGCCGAGTCACCGGCCTTCGGGCGGGCGGCGGCCTACGTCGCCGGCAGCGTCGTCCTCGGCCTGGGCGCCGCCGCGGCCGGCCTCGGGTTGGCCTTGCTGTAGCCGCGATCGGCGCAGGCAGTGGACCGCGCTAGTTGGCGCGCTCGCGGTTGCGCCCGCGAAGCGCGGCTTTCAGCGTGAGGTCGCCGTACTTGCCGGTGTGGTCGACGAAGATGAACCGATCATTCGTCTTGTGGATGGCGAACTGGCTGCGCGGAAAAGCTTCGATGCAGGCGCCGACCGCCTCGGCGAAATAGACCGCCAAGGGAAACACCACGGTCGGCTCGAACTTCCCGGAGTGTTGCCACACGCTCGGCTGGAAGTCGTCGCCGCCGATCAGGCCGCCGGCGCGAATCTTCGGCCACATCTGCACGAGGTCGATCGAGATACCGCGCAAGGAATGGTCGCCGTCGATGTAGGCGAAGTCGAGCGAGTCGTCGGGGATCTGAGCCGACACCTCGGTCGTGCGGCCGCGGAGCACGACCCGCTTCTCGGCCCATGGCTCGGTTCGCGCGATCACTCCTGCGTAGTGCTCGCTGAACCGGTCGTCATCGACGTTGGCCGGCTTCTCCCAGTCGTCGAGGTGCTTCCACGGATCGACCAGGTAATAGGTCTCGATGTCCGGGCAGGTCGAGAGCAGCGCCTCGGCGAAGTCGCCCTTCCAGACCCCGATCTCGGCCAGTCGCTGCACCTTACGATTCGCAACGACGCGGCTCCAGAAGTCGAAGCGGGTGCCGCCCGGAGCGGCGAGATCGGCCAGCGAGGATTGTGTGCTCATGGTCCGCCCACGCTACTGCCCGGACCGGCTGCTCCGCGCCCCGCCATCGTCACCACGGGCTACCGGCCGGGGCACGCCCGGTTTGCTAGCGTCGATGCGCTAAGGACCTCGACCCCGTGGGTCCGCTGTGACGGAACGGTGAAATGAAGGCTGACGAGGTCCCGCCCCTGCGACGGCACGCCACCTTCGTCCTTCCGAAGTGGAAGCTGGTCTACGTATCGACCCCCAAAGCGGCCTGCACCACGATCAAGTGGCTGCTCGCCGACATCCAGGGCATCGAACACAAGGTCTTCTATTCATCGCTGAGCAGCGAGACCAGCCGGGCGACCACGATCCACCACCGCCATTTCCTCTGGCTCGACACCACGCCCAACCTCCGCGACCTCGACGATGCGCAGCTGGCCGAGATCACCCCCGAGAACGGCTGGTTCTCCTTCACGATGACCCGGCATCCGGGCATGCGGCTCTGGTCGGCCTGGCAGTCGAAGTTCCTCCTGCGCGAGCCGCGCTTCCTCGTCCAGTACGCCAAGGAGCCCTGGATGCCCCGCATGCCCCGGACCACCGAGGACGTCCTCGAGGACTGGGATCAGTTCGTCCGTGCGGCGGCGGCGGATCCGGACTCACAGATCATGCAGGACAACCACTTTCAGTCGCAGAGCCTCCTGCTCAACGTCCCGGCCATGCCGTATGACCGGATCTACGACACGTCGGAGTTCCGCACGATGCTCGACGACCTCCGAGCCCACCTCGACAAGCAGGGCTGGACCGGCGAGCTGGAGCCGAGCCGCAGCAACGAGACCCCGCTCCCGGCGATCGAGCGAGCCTTCCCGCAACACACCCTCGATGCGATCGCGATGCTCTATGCCGACGACTTCGCCAAGCTCGACTACGACGACCCGAAGCCGCCCAAGCTGAGGACCGAGGAGTACGGCCCGGACGTGCTCGCGGCCACCGCAATGATCGCCGAGCGCGGCGAGCGGATCGGCGACCTATCGCGCCGGGCCCGGCGGATCAACTACGAGCTCGACCAGTGCCGTCAGGGCCGCACCCCGGAGCCTGGTACGACGGCTCCGCGCAAGGGCAAGCCGAAGCGGACCGGCCTGCTGCAGCGACTCGGCCGCTGACCGCTCACTCGCCGATCGTGGCGAGGAACTTCTCGACCTGAGTTTCGATCGCCTCGTGAGACAGGTCCAGGTGCTCGAGGATCGTGTAGCGGTCGGGCCGGGTGCTCGGGGCCAGTTCCACGGCGGCGACGAACTGCTCAACGGTGAGACCGACGTCGAGGGGTGACCGAGGCAGCCCGTGCCGGCGCAGGCAGGTGTCGATCGCGTGCGCGTGCACGTCGTCGTCTCGAAGGTGGGCGCAGAACAACGCGCCGAGCCCGGCCAGCTCGCCGTGGTTGCTGGTGCCCGGATACAGCTGGTCGATGGCGTGCAGGATCTCGTGGTCGCCGCCGCTGCACGGCCGGCTGCTCCCGGCCACTGCCATCGACAGCCCCGACAGCACCAGCGCCTCGGCCAGGACGGTGATGAACTCCGTCGACTCGACCGAGTCGGTCCGGCCGATCACCGCTTCGGCGGCCGACCGCGCGAACGCGGCCGCAATCCCGTCCACGCGCTCGCTGCGGACCTCGGCGGCGAGCTTCCAGTCCGCGAGCGCGGACAGGTTGCTCACCACGTCACCCACCCCGGCCACGAGCATCCGCCGCGGTGATCGCTGAACGTAGTCGAGGTCGACGATCACGGCGACTGGAATATGGACACCGTACGATCCCTTGCGCCCGGCGTACTCCAGCGAGGCGACCGGGGACGCGAGCCCGTCGTGAGCCAGGTTCGTCGCCACCGCGACCATCGGCAGCGCCACCACTGAGGCGATGTACTTCGCGACGTCCAGGGTCCGGCCGCCGCCGATGCCGACCACCGCGTCGTAGGAAGAAGGCTGCAGGGTCGCGGCGAGGTCGCGAGCATGCTCGATCGAGGCCGAGGTCACCCGGACGAAGTCGGCCGAGTCCAGCGTGCCGCGAAGCGCCTTCTCGATTTCCTCGCCCTGGCCGCTGCCGACGAGTACGGCGACCTTCCCGCCGCGCGAGATCCCACCCTCGGCCAGCAGGCCGTGCAGTCCGGCAATCGCCCCCGGACCGATGTCGAGGCTGAGGGGCGCATAGATCATCCGCGCTAGTAGCGCCATGCGATCCCCTTCGCTCGCTCGAGATCGGCATGGTTGTCGACCTCGACCCACTCGGCGTCGCCGATCGAGGCGACCTCGACGAGCCCACCGCGATCGGCGTACTCCTGGTAGCCGTCTTCGTAGTACAGGTTCGGGTCTCGGCGCCAGGTCGCCTCCAGCGCGTCGGCGAGGCCCTTGGCGGCCGCCGGCTCGATCCGGGTGACCCCGATGTATTCGCCGCCGGCCTCGCGTGGATCGACCGCTTTGTTGATGCGCTGCATCGAGCCGGTCGGCCCGAGCACAACCTTCATCTCCTCATCGGCCAGCTCCTTCTGGTCGTCGAGGGCGAGCAGGATCTCCCGCGGCGACTGGGCCAGGAGCGTCTTCTCGACCGAGACCGGATGCACGGTGTCGCCGTTGCAGAGCATCGCGCCGCCGACGAGGAAGTCGCGGGCCAGCCACAGCGAATAAGCGTTGTTCCACTCCAACGCCCGCTCGTTCCAGACCAGCCGCAGGCGCACCCGGTGGCGCGCTTCCAGGTCCCCGAGCCGCTCCTCGATCTGATGGGAGGCGAAGCCGGTCACCACCACGACCTCGTCGAGCCCGATCGCGGCGAGGTTCGACAACGCAATGTCGAGAATCGTCGTCTCGCCGTCGACCGGCAGCAGCGTCTTGGGCAGGTCGTCGGTCAGCGGCGCCAGCCGGCGACCGGCGCCGGCCGCGAGGACAATCCCGATCACAGCAATCCTTCTGGAACAGTGGCGCCCACGCCCGCACGGGCGCCTGGTGGAGGCGACGGCGCCCGCCACCGGAGGACTGGATCACCGACAACGATGAGGGTCAGCGCCGCTGCCAAAGCGTAGTCGCCGCAGCGGCCGGGAGCGGCTAGCGACCCGGCTTAGCCGGCGCGCGAGGTCAACGCGGCTTGCCGAGGTGCCGCTTCCAGAACGGCGGCAGATCAGGCCGTCCAGTGACCCGCTGCTGCGCCGCGGTCAGCCGGGCCGCCACCGGCTCCCGGCAGATGAACATCCGCTTGAACTCCTCGATCTCCAGCTCGCGACGCACCGTGGCGACCTCCCGCCGACGCTGCTGGTAGTCCTCGAGGAGCGCGGCCGGCGGCCGGGCGCCGGCCGCGGTCCGCTCATACCCGAACGCATCCATCCACGGCCCGGCGACATGCTCCACCAGCGCAACCTCGTCAGCGGTGAGGGTCTCCTCCCAGGACCGGACGGTGTCGGTGGTGATCGGCTCGCTGAGCCGGGAGTGGTATCGCATCGAGGTCTCGTCCACGTTGTCCTGGTAGTTCAGCATGGCCGGGACGCTGTCCTGCGACAGCGTGAGGTAGTCCGCGAGCGTTGACAGCGCAGACTGCGGCGCACCGACGAGGTCCTCGTAACGCAGGTCGATCAACTGGTCGGCGTGCAGCACGCGCCGCCAGGGATCGACCGCGCGCACCGACCGCTCCCAGAGGTCGAGGCCCGGCGCGACCTTCCCGTCGTACCAGCCGATCTTGCGCATCGAGGCCATCGAGGCTCGCGGGTCGCGAATGCAGTTGATGAACTGAGCGTCGGGGAACAGCGAGAAGACCCCGTCCATGTAGCGGGCGTACATCGGCCGCTTGTCGCCCCAGCGCCACTTGCCGGTGGCCTCGGCATAGAGCTGGAAGCAGGTGCCGAACATCGAGCCCAGGGTCGGCGGGGCGTCGACCAACCGCTTGACCAGCTCGTCCATCGGCGTCGCGAAGCGATCCGCCCTGGTCCACGACGTCTCCGCGATCGTCCGGGCGAGGCGTTCGCGCACCGACTCGGAGTCCAGCCCACGCCATTCCGCGCGATGCTCCCAGAGGATGGGCACGAACTTCGTCTCGCGCGGGATCGCAATGTCCGGATGAGTGTTGAGCATGGTCCGGAGCAGCGTCGTCCCGGAGCGCGGACAGGCGCCGATGAAGATCGGCCGATCACCGGCGCCCACGTAGCGCGAGGGCCCCCTCTTCACCCCACAACCGTATCGTCGTTGGGCTCGAGCGCCGGCGGGCCATCGCTCGGCCCGCCCGGGTCACGCTCGGAGTCCACGCTCGCGACCCCGGTCGACTCCGAGTCCATCCGGGGTAGCAACGGCTCGCCCAAAAAGACCCGTCGTACGACGCGCTCCGCCGCATGACCGTCGTCGTAGGAGCAGAACCTGCGCCGGAACTCCGCGCGGAGCTTGGCGGCCGGCTCACTCCAGACCTCGCCATCACGAAACGCAGCAATCAGCTCGTCGGCAGTGCTCGCCACCACTCCCGGCGGCTCTGCGACGAGGTCGAAATTGACCCCGCGGGTCCGGACGTAGGTGTCCCAGTCGTAGGCGTAGATCGCGATCGGGCGATCGAGGTTCGCGTAGTCGAACATGATCGAGGAGTAGTCGGTCAGCAGCGCGTCCGAGGCGATGCACAGGTCCTCGACCGACGGGTGGCGCGACACATCGCGGATCCGTCCCGATGCGGCCAGCTCGCTGAGTCGGCTCCCGTCCGGCTCGACGAAGTAGTGCGCCCGGAGCAGCAGGACGCTGTTCGGACCGATCGCGTCGGCGAGCGCGGCCAGGTCGACCTCAGGGTCGAATGAGTCGCGGTAGTCCCGAAACGTCGGCGCGAACAGCACCACCCGCGCGTCGCGGGGCAGCTCGAGCCGCTCGCGGATGGCCGCTGCCTCCGCGTCGGTCGCGTTGACCAGGCGGTCGTTGCGCGGATAGCCGACCTCGAGGATCTCGAACCGGGCCGGATACGACCGCTCCCAGACCTCGGTCGAGAATCGGTTCGACGAGATGTTGAAGTCCCACCGATCGACCCGCCGCATCAACCCGGCGAAGTCCATCTGGTTGGCACCGACCGGGTAGTCCTGCAAGTCGAGGCCCATCTTCTTCAGCGGTGTTCCGTGCTGGGTCTGAAGGTGTACGGCGCCACGCCGCTTGCGGACGACGCTGGGGAAGTTCACGTTGTTGACGAAGAACGTCGCCCTCGCCAGAAGGCGGTAGTACGCCACCGAGTCCACCAGGACCCAGTCGACACCGGCCGGGATCTCCGTGGCGCGCGGATCGGCGATGACGAACACGCCCCGCACCTGCGGCACCAGCTCGCGCGCCTTGAAGTAGATCGCCGCCGGGCTGCACTGCACACCGCGATACCAGTACGCGCCGAACACCGCGAGGTTCGGGTCGAGCGGCAGCCGCAGCTGAAGCAGGTAGTAGACCCGCTTGATCACCCGAACGCCGCGGCGATACACCTTCCCGACCTTCCGCCGGATCGACCGGCGCGCAGTGCCAACCTTGCCGACCGCCCGCATCGAGGAGCTCAGGAGGCGGAAGCGCAGATAAGCCTTGCGCATCACCAACCTGATCCGGACGCCGTCGAGGCCGCCCGGGACCGGCACCGGCTCGGCCGGCTTGTAACGCAGGTAGTCGTCGTGCGTGCGCCCGAAAAACTCCCGACGGGCGTCCGAGGGAAGCCGTCGAGGGCTCTCCATGATCGTGGTGGTGTGCTCCAGCTCCCGGCGGAGCAGGAACGGCCGCCAGTGCTCGAGCTCTGGGTGGTTGTCGAGCCAGCCGAACACCAGCGCCCACTGGTCGAAGATCGCGAAATGCTTGCGTGACCGGCTCTTCAGGATGTTGCCGGCCTCGCGCCGCATCCGGTAGTGGATGCACACCCGGTCGAGGATCGCGATCCGCCGGGCGAAGAGCAGGGTCTGATAGGTCCAGGGCGTGTCCTCGTAGAACCCGGTCGGGAAATGGAAGTCACCGGCAGTGATGAACTCCCGCCGATAGGCCTTGTTCCACACCACCATGAGCAGGGTCAGCAACTCGGGCCGCTCGTCGATCGCGAAGACCTCGGGACCCGGCCGGCTCAACAATCCGGCCAGCTGGTTGCGCACGAGCGAGCCGTTCCAGTACTTGCGGGCATAGTCGAACAACACGATGTCCGGCTCCGCCGTGGCGTCGATCCGCCGCGCGATCGCACCGAGCGATCCGGGCGTCATCAGGTCGTCGCTGTCGACGAACAACAGGTAGTCGCCGGTTGCCTGGGCGATGCCCGCCTCCCGGGCCAACCCGAGCCCGACATTCTCGGCCAGGTGGATGACGTGCACGCGGGGATCGGCATCGGCGTACTCGTCGAGGATCTCGCCGCTGTGGTCGGGCGAGTGGTCGTCGACGGCGATCAGCTCGAAGTCACCGAAGGACTGGCCGAGGATGGAGTCGAGGCACTCCCGCAGGTATGCCCGCACGTTGTAGACGGGTAGCACGATGCTGAACCGAGTCACCGCGAGCGTCGCTCCTCATTCCTCGGCCAGGGCGGCTGCGTCGCTCGTTTCAGCTCGCTGGCGCTCGATCCGACTCTAACTCTTTACGTCGGCGAAGAAGGCGTCAACGACTCGCGCGGCCGCCTTGCCGTCGTCCCACGGAGCGAACTTCTCGCGGAACGCGTCGTACGTCGCCCGGTGCTTCGCTGTGAATCCCTCGAGGTCGCGCAGCTCGGCGGCCAGGCTGTCGACGTCGTTGTAGAGCGGGCCGGGCCCTTGCTCCTGTAGGTCGAAATACACCCCGCGAACCGCGATGTACTGCTTGATGTCGGGGGTGAACAGCGCGATCGGCTTGCGGGTGGCGGCATAGTCGAACATCAGCGAGGAGTAGTCCGTCACCAGCACGTCGGACGCGATACATAGGTCGTTGACGTCGGGATGGCGGGTGACGTCGGTCACCCGATGGTCGCTCCGGTCCGCGATGTCGTCGCGGGCGTTGAAGCTGTGCCCACGCAGCAGGACGTGCCACTCCGGGCCGAGCATGGTTGCCAGCACGGCGACATCCAGGCCGTCGTACATCTCGGCCCGCCATCCGTCGCGCATGCCCTCGCGGAAGGTTGGTGCGTAGAGCAGAACCTTCGCCGACTCGTCGATCCCGAGCCGCGCGCGCATGGACGCGCACTCGGCCGGACCCGCGATCGCGAGCCGGTCGTTGCGCGGATAGCCGGTCTCGAGGATGGCTCCGTGGTAAGCGAACTCGGCCGGGATCAAGGCGGAGAAGTACGGGCTCGGTGACACGAAGGCATCCCACTCGGCCGACTCCCGGGCGATCTGCTCGAGCCGTGACCGGGAGGCGCGCTTATGCCGTGCCTCCGACAGTCCGATCGACTTGTACGGCGTGCCGTGCCAGGTCTGCAGGTAGCGCTGCTCGGGATCCTTCGACAGGCCCCACAAGCCGCCGTAGTTGTTGACGATGTAGCGACAGGAGTT
>CAYNDD010000030.1:0-19590 GCA_964395425.1 uncultured Frankiaceae bacterium | reverse complement strand
AAACCTGACGCCCCGTCAGATCTGCCCCTAGACTGACCGCCGTGCTCGTGGATGTCGACAGCAGGCTCGGCCGGTTCGTCGTCAAGGCGAGTGGCTCGAAGACGTTCATGCGGATCGGTCCCACGGTCGTGCCACGCATCGATCGGGCGTTGCACAAGGTGACCGGCGGGCGGGTTCTCATGAGCGGCGGGATGCTGCCGTCGCTGATGCTGACGACCACCGGAGCGAAATCCGGGCTGCGCCGGACCACTCCACTCGCGACGATGCCGGTCGACGGGTCGTGGTACGTCGTCGGCAGCAACTTCGGTCGCGACCACCATCCGGCGTGGACCGCCAACCTGCTCGCCGACCCGCTGGCAGAGGTGTCCTTCCAGGCCACCGTCACCCCGGTGCGGGCGCACCTGCTCACCGCGACGGAGAAGGCCGAGACCTGGCCGAAGCTGGCCGCACTCTGGCCGAACTACGACCTCTACGTCGAGCGCAGCGGACGCGACCTGCGGGTGTTCCGGCTCGATCCGCGCGGCTGACGGATGCAGGTTCTCGTCACCGGCGGCACCGGGTACGTCGGCTCGTACGTCGTGAAGGCTCTGCTCGAGGCCGGGCACCAGCCGCGGCTGCTGGTCCGCAACCGGGACCGGCTGGCCGCGACGGTCGGCGTGATCGGCGTCGACGTCGACGCCCTTGCAATCACGGACGGCGACATGACCGACGCGGACGCCGTGGGCGAAGCAGTTGCCGGCATGGACGCCGTCATTCACGCCGCCGCGGTCGTGGCCGCGCTCAACCGGGCAGATGCCGAGCGGACCGTCGACACCAACATTCGCGGCGCTACGACCGTGATCGACTCGGCGATCGCGGCCGGCTGTGACCCGGTCGTGCACGTCTCCAGCGTCGCCGCGGTCTACACGCCGACCGCGCCGCTCATCACCGCCGATCTCGCACCGGCGCTCGCTGCGACCAGCCCCTACATCCGCGCCAAGGCGAAGGCGGAGGAGCACGCCCGCGCGCGGCAGGCCGAAGGCGCACCGGTCACGATCGTCTATCCCGGCGGCGTGAGCGGGCCGGCCGCCGGCGATGCCTTCGGCGACGTCGCCGAGGGCTTCGTCTCGATGCTGACCAGCGGGGTGGTGCCCTTGCGGGGCGGTGGCTTCGGCATCATCGACGTGCGCGATCTTGCCGACGTACTCGTCGCGACCCTGACTCCGGGGATGGGCGCGCGACGGTTCGTCGCCGGCGGCGAGCTGCTCGACATGAACGGCGTCGCCGCACTGCTTCGGACCGTGACCGGCCGGCGGATGCCGGTGATCCCCACTCCGGGCATCGTGTTCCGGGGAGTCGGGCGCGCTGCTGACCTGCTGCGCAAGGTGGTCTCGTTCGACACCGTCTACACCGCAGAGGCGATGGACCTGCTCACCCGGGCCCGGCCGACCGACGATGCCGCCGTTCACGACCAGCTCGGCATCCGCTATCGCCCACCGGTCGAGACGGTCGAGGCAATGATCCAGGCGCTGTACGACGGCGGCCGGCTCACCGCGAAGCAGGTCGGATGGCTCGGCCGCTCGCCCGACCGGGTGCGGACATGACCAAGAAGGCACCGGTCGCGCTGGCCGTCGCCGGCCTGATCGCGGTGTCCGGCGTCGCGGCTGCGGCACCGGCCACGGCGCACTACGACTTCCATCGGGTGCACGTCCGGCTCCGGTCCGGGGCGGTGCGGGTGGCGACCCAGGTCGTGATGGTCACCACGTCCGGCGACACGGTCGGTGCACTGGCCGGTCCCGGCCCAAATGCCAGCCGGGCGTTCATCACCGAACCAGGTGGCGCGACGACCTGGCTGCATGTGGCCGGTTTCGCCAACACCCTGGTCGATGCAGCATCCGAGGGCGGCACCGTCGTCATCACGGTCTACGGCGCGCACCGGGCGACCCGGGTCGACCTCCGCCATCCCAACGGAAAGCTCACGCGGATCCGGGTCCCCGGCCTCGACCCCGCGAGCGTCGTCGTCACCGGCGTCAACGACTCCGGCGACCTGGTCGGATCGGGCTTCACCAAGAGCGGGCAGTCCCGGTCGTTCCTCGAACGGGGCGGCCGCTACCGGATGTTCGCCGTACCGGTCAAGCGGGCGAGCATGACCTTCGCGGCCGGCATCAACGACGCCGGGGTGATCGTCGGCAGCTACACCGACCGGCGTGGCGTCACCCACGGCTTCATCGACCAGCACGGTCACGTGCAGATCGTCCGGCTACCCGGAGCCGGCACCCACGCCGGCCACGGCTGCGCGGTGCAGGCGATCTCCGACAGCGGAAGCTGGCTCGGCGTCGCCACCACCGATCGTGCGACGGTCATCGACTACGTGAAGAACACCGGCCACCGCCTGGTCAAGCTGCGCTACCCGCAGCCGCGCACCACCACCTACGTGACCGCGATCAACAGCCAAGGCGTCGTGGTCGGCACCTTCTACAGCGCCGGCACGAGGTCATACCGCGCCTTCGTCGCGACCCCGACCCCCTAACCCCACGCATCAGGTCGACGGCCGGGCGGTCGATAACGCTACGGTGAGCGACTTCTTCGCCGTACCGTCGGCCGCCGGCCAAGCGACGGCCGGTCAGGCCGCGACCGCGGCGACTCCGGTCGCGACCGCACCGCCGGGCTGGTACGCCGACCCGTACACCCCCGGCCTGCTGCGCTGGTTCGACGGGCAGACGTGGACCGAGCACGCCACCGGCTATCCGGGCGCGGGCTACGGCGGCTGGGGTGGGCCGCCGGTCCGGGACCGGTCGATGGAAATGCTCATGCCGGTCAACCGAACCGCGCTGTCGATCGTGGCTGGCTACGCCGGGTTGTTCTCGATCCTGTTGGTGTTCGCGCCGATCGCGCTGCTGCTCGGCGTGCTCGCGCTGATGGATCTGAGCCACAAGCCCGACGTCGGTGGCCGCGGCCGGTCGTGGTTTGCCGTGGTGGCGGGCGCACTGGGCACGGTCGGCTTGTTCGCCGTCATCGCCCACTAGCGCCCGGCTAACGAGTCCAGCGGTCGAGCGCAGCGTCGACCACGGCGGCGAGCCGGCCTTCGGCGTACCGCTCGGGATAGAGCAGCGCGTGCACGCTCAACCCGTCGATCAGCCCGGCCAGGATCTCGGCGATCATGTCCGGGTCGTCGTCGACGAGCTCGCCGGTCTGCTGGGCGCCGACGATCAGCCCCCGGAGCACGCCCCGCCAGTGGCTGGACTCAGCTCGCTGCACCTCGCGAAGGTCGTCGTTGACCAGCGCCCGGCTCCAGAAGCTGATCTCGAGATGCGTCTCGCGGGCCTGCTGGGCGTGCATCGGCACCTCGTCGTAGCAGAAGGCGCGGAGCGCCGCCAGGCCGCTGAGCGACTCGAGCTCGCGATCCAGCCGCTTGGTGATGTTGGTGTGCGAGATCCGCAGCGCCTCGAGCAGGATGTCGTCCTTGCGCTCGTAGTAGTGCGACAGAACGCCGGAGGAGTAGCCGGCCTCTTTCGCGATCTCGCGGGTCGTCGCACCGTCGATGCCGCTCTCCACGATCACCTTCCAGGCCGCCTCGGCGAGCTCGCGGCGGCGCTGGTCGTGGTCAACGATCTTGGGCATCTGGACGCTCCGATCCGATCGCCGCGATCATCGTTGTGTTGTATTCGGACGTCCGTCTATAGTGCCCACACTTACCACGAACCCGCGCCGTTGCGCGCGCACGAGGGAGGCTGATCATGGCCACCGCAGTATGCAACGCGGCGCCGATCCCGGCCCGCGGAACGGCGGAGCGCGCGCAACTCGTCGACTTGTTGCGGGTCAAGGCGAAACTGTCCCGCCGCGAGACCGTGCGGCTGACCAGGATCGCCGGCGCCGGCCACTACACGAGCACCTTTTCCGCCGCCGAGCTGTTCGCCGCGATCTACTACGCGCGACTGCGCTACTCCCCGAGCGACCCCGACTGGCTCGACCGCGACCGCTTCATCCTCAGCAAGGGTCACGCCGCGATCGGGCTGTATCCGCTGCTCGCGGACGTCGGCTTCTTCGACCCGATCGAGCTCGACGACTACACCCGGCTCGGCAGCATGTTCGGCGACCACCCGGACATGCGCAAGATCCCGGGCATCGACTTCAGCTCGGGCTCGCTCGGCCACGGCCTGTCGATCGGACTCGGCATGGCGCTCGCCGCCCGGATCAGCGGCCGGGCGTACCGCACGTACTGCATGCTCGGCGACGGCGAGCTGGGCGAGGGCCAGGTCTGGGAAGCCGTGATGGCGGCCGGGCAGTTCCGGGTCGGCCGGCTGATCGCGATCATCGACCGCAATCAGCTCTCGATCGACGGCCCGACCGAGGAGTTGATGGGCGTCGAACCGATCGAGGACAAGTTCGAGGCGTTCCGCTGGCGGGTCAATCGGATCGACGGCCACGATCTCGACGCGATCCTGGATGCATTCACCGATCTCGACGACAACGCGGACGCACTGCCGCAACTGATCGTCGCCGACACGGTCAAGGGCCGCGGCGTACGACGGATGGAGCTCGACAAGAACTGGCACGTCGGCAATCTCGTCGGCGAGGACTACGACGACGTCATGGCCGAGATCGACGGCGGCCTGCAGCCGCTCCTCGCGGAGGTGGGCAAGTGACCGAGACGACCCAGGGCGCGCGCCCGTCGAGCGACTCGCAGGAGATCAGCGAGGTCTTCCGCGGCAGCGCCGACGGATCGACAAAGCTCAAGCCGAAAGGCACCGTCAAGGGCATCGAGGCCGCCTCGATCCCGGCCTTCGTGGCCGGCGAGGAGCTCGCCGACCTCGGCGACCACGACCAGCGGATCGTCGTCCTGACCGCCGACCTGGCCGGCGCCAGCCGGACCGCCGACTTCCAGGCCCGCCACCCGGCCCGGTTCTTCAACCTCGGGATCGCCGAGCAGAACATGATGTCGGTCGCCGCCGGACTGGCCTCGACCGGACTCCGGCCGTATGTCAGCACTTTCGCGGCGTACGCCGGGTTGCTCTGCTGCGAGCAGATCCGCACCGACCTCGCCTACCCCGGGATGCCGGTCGGGATCCTGGCGCACCACTCCGGGATGAGCCTCGGCTACTACGGCACCAGCCACCACTCGCTCGAGGACCTCAGCGTCACCCGCGCGATCGCCGGGCTGACCGTCGTCAGCGTCGCCGATGCCAACCAGCTCCGGGCGATCCTGCGCGCGTCGCTGAGCCTGACCGGACCGCTCTACATCCGGCTCGGTCGAGGCCGCGATCCCGAGGTCTATCCCGAGGTACCGGCCGACTTCGCCTTCGGGCGTGCGATCCGGCTGGCCGAGGGCAGCGACCTGACCTTGATCACGCACGGCGCCGAGGTGCGGCCGTGCCTCGACGCGGCCGAGGCGCTCGGCCGGGACGGCATCGGGGTCCGGGTCGTCGACATGCACACGATCAGCGACATCGATGCGACCGAGGTGTTCGCGGCCGCGAAGGAGACCGGCGCGATCCTCACCGTCGAGGAACACAACATCACCGGTGGGATGGGATCGGCGGTCGCCGAGACCCTGCTCGAGGCCGGCGTGATGACCCGGTTCCTGCGCGCCGGGGTCCCCGACGAGCACGTGCTGCTCGGCCCACCCGCCGGGCTGTACGCCCACTACGAGTTGGATGCGGCGGGCGTCGAGGCGCGCGCCCGCCGGTTCCTGAGCGCCTGAAGGAGACCGCCATGACCGAGCTCGCCAGCCACCAGCGCACCAGGACCCACGACCAGGAGCTCCGCGCCCGGGCCAAGCGGGTGATCCCCAACGGGATGACCGGGCACCTCAGCGTCGGCGCGCTGCCGCCGGAATACCCGCAGTTCTACAGCCGTGGCGAAGGCGCGCGAGTCTGGGACGTCGACGGCAATTCCTACGTCGACATGATGTGCAGCTTCGGCCCCAACATCCTCGGCTACGGCCACCCGAAGGTCGAAGCAGCCATCGCCGCGCAGCACGGCAAGGGCAACACGCTGTCCGGACCGGGCGAGTGCATGGTCGAGCTCGCCGAGCTGCTGGTCGAGCGGGTGGCGCACGCCGAGTGGGGGATCTTCGCCAAGAACGGCACCGACGCGACCAGCCTGTGCCTCAGCATCGCCCGCGCGACCACCGGCCGCTCCGCGGTCGTCACCGCGGCCGGCGCGTACCACGGCTGGGCGGGCTGGAGCAATCTCAAGCCGGACGGCGTCACCGACGAAGAGCGCTCGGTCGTCTACCCCTACACCTTCAACGATCTGGCCAGTGTCGAGCGGGCGATCCACGAAGCCGGCGCGGACAACGTCGCGGCGGTCTTCGTCTCCCCCTTCAAGCACGACGCCGGGCACGACGAGGAGCTGGTGGACCCGGCGTTCGCGGCCGGCGTACGCGCGTTGTGTGACACCCACGGCGCCGCGCTGATCATCGACGAGGTGCGGACCGGCTTCCGGCTACACCACGGCGGTGCCTGGGAGCCACTCGGGGTGGAGCCGGACCTCAGCGCCTGGAGCAAGGCGATCGCCAACGGCCAGCCGCTCGGTGTCGCACTCGGCAACGCCGCGTTCCTCAGCGGCGCCGAGCGGATCTTCGCGACCGGCTCGTTCTGGTACCAAGCCGTGCCGATGGCAGCCGCGATCGCGACCATTCACGCCCTTCGCGACGAGGACGCGATCGCCTCGATGGTCAAGGCGGGGCAGCAGTTCCGCGACGGGATCGAGCAGCAGTCGCGGGTCCACGGGATCGCGGTCAACCAGACCGGGCCGGTGCAGATGCCCAACCTCAGCTTCCCCGGCGATGTCGGTTACGCGAAGGCATTCGCGTTCTGCGGCGCAGCCGTCGAGAACGGCGCGATCCTGCACCCGCGGCACAACTGGTTCCTCAGCGCCGCCCACACCGAGGACGACATCGAGCGCGCCCTGATCGCGACGGACGCCGGCTTCCGGGCGGTGCACGCGCAGTTCGGGAGCGACTGACATGGCAGCGCCGGCGGAGCGGCTGAAGGTCCTGGTCGTGACCGGCGGGCATCCGTTCGAGCTGGAGCCGTACCTCGAGATCTACGCGGCCAACGACGAGATCGACTGGACCCACGTCGAACCACCCGGGGCGCGCGAGTGGTTCCACCCCGACCACGCGGGCAAATGGGACGCGATCGTCTGCTACGACATGCAAGGCATCGAGTTCCGCAAGCCCGAGCCGCCGATCCTGCACACTCCCCCACCCGAGTACGCCGACGGGCTCGCGGCGATGCTCGAGCGAGGGCAGGGCATCGTCTTCCTGCACCACGCGATGTCGGCCTGGCCGACGTGGCCGCTGTGGGCCGACATCGTCGGCGGACGCTGGCACTACGTGCCCGGCGAGCTGCACGGCCAGCACTACCCCGCGTCCGGCTACACCCGCGAGGTCAACCACCACATTTCGGTGCTCGATCCCGACCACCCGATCTGCGCAGGGGTCGGGGACGGCTTCGACATCGTCGACGAGATCTACCTGAACCCGGTGTTCGAGGATCGCGTCGTACCGCTGTTTCGCACCGACTTCGAGATGACGCCGGAGAACTTCTACTCCGGCGAGCTGGCGATCCTGGGCAGCCTGTACGACCGAACCGGGTGGACGCATCCGCGTGGCAGCGGGCTGGTCGGCTGGGTGAAGACCGCCGGCAACAGCCCGATCGCCTATCTGCAGTCAGGGCACGGCCCGGCGGCGTATGCGAACACCTCGTTCCGCACCGTGCTGGCCAATGCGATTCGATGGGTGGCCTCCGACGACGCACACCGGTGGGCACGGGATCACGCGAGTGCGCTCGCCGGCTGAATGACCTGAGCGGGAGAAACATGGAGCTGCCGAGCTACGACGAGTTGCCCGACGCCCCGAAGGGGGGCCGGTCGGGCTGGCACGTGTTCGGGGCCGACGACCAGGTCGGCCTGATGAACCTGCAGACGCCCGACCGGGTGGCCGCCGCGGCGGCCGAGATCCGGCGCGGTGCCGTCTTTGCCTTGAGCGCCGAGGTGCGGATGTTCGACCCGCCGCTATATGGGCGGGTGATGCCGAAGCACCGGCTGATCACCGTGGAGGGCGACACCGGCTTCGACGACGCGCTCGACGACTTCAACCCGCAGTCGTCGAGCCAGTGGGACTCCCTCGCGCACGAGGGCTACGGCCGTAACAGCTTCTACAACAACGCCACCCGCGACGACATCCTGGCGGGCCGGCGCAACTCGATCTCGCACTGGGCCAGGCGCGGGATCGTCGGCCGCGCGGTGGTGCTCGACGTCGCCGCGATCATGGGCGACGACTACGACCCCGGCCAGGCCCGGTCGGTCTCGGTCGACGACCTCGAGCGTTGCCGGGCGACCGCGGGGGTCGACTACCTGCCCGGCGACGTACTCATCCTCCATACCGGCTTCGCAGCCTGGTATCGCGAGCAGGATGCCGCGCGGCGCGCGCTGATGACGAGCGACAAGACCCTGACCGCGGTCGGCCTCGAGCATTCCGAGGCGATGGCCCGCTACCTGTGGGACGCGCACGTGTCCGCGGTGGTCGGCGACAACCCGGCCGTCGAGGTGTGGCCGCCGGACTTCAGCCGCGAGGCCCGGCCGTTCGGCTACATGCACCGGATCCTGATCGGGCAGTTCGGGATGGGGCTCGGCGAGCTGTGGTGGCTCGACGACCTGGCGCGGGACTGTCGCGAGGACGGCCGTTACACCGCGTTCTTCTCCAGCGCGCCGCTGTATGTCGAGGGCGGCGTCAGCTCCCCACCGAACGCGGTGGCGATCAAATGAGCGAGATCGATCGCGCGCGCCGGGAACTCGTCGACTACAGCGGCCGGTTGCTCACCGACGGTCTGTGCATGGGCACGTCCGGCAACATCAGCGTGCGGATCGGCGATCAGGTCTTCATCACGCCGAGCAGCATCCCGGCCGCCGACATGACGCCGGAGCTGATCGCAGAGACCGATCTCGAAGGCAGGGTCGTCGAGGCGTCGACCCGCCCCTCGACCGAACTGCCGTTCCACACCGCGATCTACAACGGCACGGACGCCGGTGCCGTCGTCCACACGCACTCGATGTATGCGACCGCGCTCTCGACGACCATCGACGAGCTGCCGGCGATCCACTACATGATCAATCACGTCGGCGGGCCGGTGCGGGTCGTGCCCTACTGCACGTTCGGCACCGAGGAGCTCGCGCACCGGGTGCGGGCCGGGGTCAAGGACCGGTTCGCGACCCTCATCCAGAACCACGGCACGGTGGCGTACGGCGCCACCCTCGCCGAGGCCTATTTCCGGGCCCAGCTGCTGGAGTGGCTGTCCGAGCTGTACTGGCGGGCGCTGCAGGTCGGCACCCCGCGGATCCTGAGCGAAGCAGAGCTAGCCGATGTGCGCGAGCAGAACAAGCGGCTTCGATATGCGTGGAGCCAGAGATGACGCCGAAGGTGGTCTGTCTCGGCCCGATCATTCTCGACGTCCTGGGCCGGCCCTGCCTCGAGCTGCCGCCGGGACAAATCGGCCAGCGGATCACCCAGATCCGGCTCACCGTCGCCGGCACCGGCGCCGGCACCGCGATCGACCTGGCGAAGCTCGACACCTCGGTCACCCTGCTCGGTGCGATCGGCAATGACGACGCAGGCGAGTTCTTGCTCACCATCCTCAACCGATTCGGCGTCGACGTCTCGATGGTGCAGCGAACCGACGCCGCCCAGAGCTCGGCCTCGATGCTTCCGATCCGGCCGAACGGCGACCGCGGCGCCTACCACGTCGTCGGCGCGAACGCCCATCTCGCGCTGACCCATGAGCTGTTGACCAGGGCGCTCGAGGGTGCGGCGCACATTCATGTCGGCGGCGCCGAATCGATGGGCGACTACATCCTCGAGGACTTCGCGATGACGCTGCGGACTGCCCGCGAGGCCGGCGTCACCACCAGCGTCGACGTACTGGCGTCCGGCTACGAGGACCACCAACGCAGGGCCTTCCGCGCCGCGATGCCGTTCGTCGACTACTTCCTGCCGAACGACCAGCAGATCTGCGCGATCTACGAGGCCGACGACGTCGAGACCGCGGCGACGGCAGCTGTCGCGGACGGCGCCGGAACAGTCGTGGTCGCGTGCGGACCGGACGGTGCACTCGTCGCGCGCGGCGACGAGCAGGTGCGGGTGCCGGCGCTCGCCATCGAGGTGGTCGACACCACCGGCTGCGGCGACGCACTCAGCGCCGGTTTCATCCGGGCCAAGCTAATGGGGTGGGACGACATCGAGGCGGCGCGGCTCGGCTGCACCGCCGGCAGCCTGGTCGCGACCGGACTCGGCTCGGACGCCGGACTCGTCGATCTTGCGTCGACGATCGAGCGCAGCCGCGAGCTCGCCTCCACCGCTTAGCCTGACGGCGTGAACGAGCCGAGCCGCTGGGCGGCTGCGAACCGTACGACGGACGCCAAGGGGTACGCCGCACACTTCGCCGACCTCGAAGCGAGCGGGGTCGACATCCACGGCGAAGCAAGTCTCGCGGCTGCCCTCGTCCCGTCGGGAGCTGCCGTGCTCGACGCCGGCTGCGGCACCGGGCGGGTCGCGATCCGCCTCGCCGAGCTCGGCTACCGCTGCGTCGGCGTCGACAACGACGCGGCGATGCTCGAGGAGGCGCGGGCGGCATCCGACCAGGTGACCTGGCTGCTCGCCGACCTGGCCGACGTCGACCGGATCGCCGAATCCTTCGACCTGGTGATTGCGGCCGGCAACGTCATCCCGTTGCTCGCGCCCGGCAGCGAAGCCGCGGTAGTCGCCGGGCTCGCTGGTCGACTCTCGCCGGACGGTCTGCTGCTGGCAGGCTTCGGGCTCGACGCCGCTCACCTGCCGATCGCCGCCGCGCCGTTCGGCCTCGCCGAGTACGACGAGTGGTGCGCCGCCGCCGGACTCGAGCTCGTGGCACGCTTCTCGACCTGGGATCGGGCGCCGTACAGCGGCGGCCCCTACGCCGTCACCCTCCACCGCCGCGCCTGACCCGCCGGCCTGTCGCGGTCTCCCGTTTCAGCACACAACGACGTACTCGCAATCGCCCACGTCGGCACGTACAGGTACGGCGACCGCCAAAAGGACCGCGTGCAGGCGAGCGTTGTGTGCTGAAACGGGGACCAGCCGAGCTGATCGGCGAAACGCGCTGCCAGGGTGGCGGGAGCGGACGATACTTTCCAGATCAACCCGAGGTCCGGCGAGCTCCGTGCTCGCAGCCTCTAATGCGAGCGAAGCGGAGACAGCCATGAATGCTTCCGGTCATCTAAGACGCCGGGCCGTAGTCGCGGTCGGAGTCGCGTCCGCGGCTGCGCTGATGACCATCGGCGGCGGCGCGGTGGCGACCGGTGCGCCGAGGCACCAGCTGCGTTCGGGGGTGACCCATCGCTCTGCCGTCCCGCTTCGGTCTGCCAAAGCGGGACGGGCGACGGCAGGTGACTTCAACGGCGTGGCCGCGGTTCCGCACTCCTCGGACCTTTGGGCGATCGGAGGCACACCGACCAAGTACGTCGGCGTGACACGGCCGTTCGCGGCGCGCCGGCACAACGGTCGCTGGCAGCGGTTCTCCGGCCTCAACGTCGGCGCGGCCGACGCGGGCGGCGGGTTGTCAACCGTCGCGGTGGGGTCGAAAAGCGCCGTCTGGGTTGGCGGCGACGTTCAGTACAAGAAGACGATCCAGGATCTTCCGGCGGTGTGGCGCCTCAAAGGCAAGAGGTTCGTCCGCGCGAAGTTGCCGAACATGGAGAACGGCGTGGCGTCGATCACCTCGATCTCGGCGAGCTCGGCCAGGAACGCGTGGGCAGTTGGCGGGGCCTACGTCCTGCCGGCCGGCACGCTGGCCGCGTTCCACTGGAATGGCAAGACCTGGTCGACGGTGCCGATGCCGGAACCCAGCTTCGATCAGACCCCGGTCTCGGTCAGCACGTCGAGCACGACGAATGCGTGGGCGACCGACGGCAGCAACTTGTTCCATTGGAACGGCAAGCTGTGGACGACTGATGGGACGGCGGCCGCCGGCGTCCAACTGAGCAGTGTCGCGACCAGCGGTCCGAAACTTGCATATGCGGTCGGTTTCCTCTCGAAGTCGACCGGCGGTTACTCGACCGTGATCATGCGTTTCAACGGCACCAGCTGGACGACGCTCAAGCTCGCCAAGGGCACCGCCGGCGACTCGTTGCGGCAGGTCTCGATCGTCGGGAAGTCAGCATGGGCAGTCGGCACCTACAACAACGTGAAGGCGGACACCTCCTCGCCGGCAATGCTTCACACCACTGGCGGGCAATGGAAGAGCCAGAAGACAGAAGGCGCCAAGTACATTCTGTCGTCGGTCAGTGCGGCCTCGGCCAAACGCGCCTACGCCGTCGGGACCTACCTACATGGCACCACCTACCGGGTGGCCTACACCTTCCTCGACGTCTATAACGGCCATTCGTGGAAGAGCGCGCCCTCAAAGCTCTGAGGCGAACGTCGCCGCCGGCTGTCGGTCATCGCGACGGCCTGGCGTGGACGGTGTCGTGGATCAACATCAACCGAATCGACCAGAAACCAGGTCGCGGTTCGGGCAGCTCCTGCCGGCCCCAGACGAACCCGGTCGCCGTCAACAAAGCGGCGGCGAGCCAGATGATCACCCCGACCGCCAGCACCCAGGGCGTGGATCCCGACGCCCTCACGATGAGGCCTGCGATGGCGACGACCAGCCCGACGTACCCCACTCGGAGGGCCCAGACCGCCATCCTCCAGTGCCGGTTGGACTGCAGCGCGGGCGGTTCGTCCATGTGAGGAATTGTGCGCGCACCACGGCTTCGCATCCAGGGCCATTGGTCCTCGCGCGTTGACCGACCTCGGTCGTGCGACCCTGTGGGTTGCGGCGCTGCTCGCTCGTCAACCTTTGGCAGTCGTCGAGCGTTGAAGGGATATGAGGCGAATTCGCTCGAAGTCCGAAGGTGCTCGGGGTCGCCTACTTGCCGGATTCGCTGCTGTGGCGGTCGTGGTCGGAATGACTGTTTGCAGTGCGGGTGCGACGGTGGCCTCGGCCGCGGTCAGCGCTCACGCGAGCGGGCCGGCGCAGCTGGCGAGACCGTTTGACTTCAACGGCGATGGCCGTCAGGACATGGTCGTGGGTGGCCTGAACGGCCGGCGTCAACGGATCGTCGTCGTGTCGGGTGCCCGGTCGGGCTTGGCGCCAACGGGACGCCCGTTCTCGCTGGCGACGAAAGGCGTCGCGGGCGCTGACCCTGCCTATGCGCCGTTCGGTGTTTCGGTGACGAGTGCTGACTTCAACCGGGACGGATACGCCGACCTGGCGGTCGTGGGCTCGACCAGTTCACGTGGCTTGGGGGGCGGCCAGATCACGATCCTGTTTGGTTCGCCGACCGGACTCCATGGCGTCGGTAGTCACCGGCTGCTGAGCACGGCTGGCATCCGTCTGTTCGGTACGGTCCAGGCCGCGGATGTCAACGGCGACGGCTGGCCTGACCTGATCGATGCAGTCCGCGACCCGGTGCAGTCACCGAAGGAAGCGACCGTGCTCGTGCTGCTCGGTGGTCCACGCGGCTTTTCCCTCGCCCACTCGTACGCCCTGACCGCTCCGAACTTCTCTCGCTGCGTCGGGTGTGCGCTGGCGGTCGGCGACGTCAACGGTGACGGGCATCCCGACGTCGTTCTCGGTACGGCGCGGCACGGCACGTGGTTCTGTCCCGGCACTGCGACCGGACCGAAGAGCTGCCGAGCGATCGGCGCAAGTGCGTCCGAGGGGGTCTGCATCGGGGACCTCACGGGTGACGGCTATCCGGACATCGTCGCGGTCGGCGGCGGACGGGTTGACCTGTACCGCGGCGGACCCGCCGGCCCCAAGCAGCCAGCCCTGATCACCCGGGCCACCCCAGGCATCCCCGGCGGCCGTGGCGGCTTCGTCGCGCCCGTGCTGACCGACCTCAACCACGATGGGCACGCCGACCTGGTAGTGGGAAGTCGTGATCCTGACAGCTTCGTCACGATCATCTTCGGGCGCCGATCAGGCTTCGCCACGCACGGCAATGTCAGGTTCAGCGCCGCCGGCGTGGGTGTCCCCGGCGCAGGCAATCTCGCCGACCGTTTCGGTGGCGGGATGAGCACGTTGGACGTGACCGGCGACGGTGACAAGGACCTGCTGATCGGGGACACCAATGCGGCTCACGAGTACGGGACCGTGACCCTGCTGCTCGACACCCGCCGCGGGCTCGTCATCACCACACACGCCCGCAGCATGACCATGTCGTCCCTGGGCGTCACCCACCACGGCAGGAGCCCGGACTTCGGCGATCTGATCGGACAACCAGCGAGCTCACACCTCGCCGGATAGCGTGCCGTCGTGCGAGTGAGAGGCCAACCCGGTTCCGGGGTGGATGAGCCGTTCGCCAGGCTGCGACGACTGAACTGGCTGAGCACCGTACTGTTTCTTGTCGCGGTCACGGCGATTGCACTGGTCGGTGGTTCCGGTTGGTCGTGGCCGTTCTTCCTCTGGGGAGTCGGCGCCGGAATCCTCACGGTCGCCTGCATGCGCGGGATGCTGCGACTCGGCTATGCCCTTATCCCGCTGACCCCGGAGAAGGTCGCACAGTCCAAGCAGAGAGTGCGCGAACGCTACCGCAGCCTCTACGTTTCAACCTTCGCCTTTGGCGTCGGCGTCGGCGTGGTCGCGGCCAGCTTGCGATCAGCCTGGCCGGACATCCTGCTGACTGCGGCAGCGGTGCTCTTCCAGCTACCGGCGCTCATCATGCTGCCTCGAGCTCGCCGGCGTGCGCGGCCTCCAGCATCAAGTGAGTGACAGTCAGCTGGGCGCACGCCCGGTGTAGGCGAGCAGGCGCTGTTGCGGCGTTGAGTCACCATCCAACGGGACCTCGGGCTTGAACATGCCCTTGCGCTGCTCGTCCGTAAACCGGCCGTGGATCACGTCGTACGCGGCTTTGGCAAGACCGTCGGGCATCGTGTCGTCCTGCCCGGTGGAGCGCGCGACATCCCATCCGTGCACCAGCTGATCGGCGAACGCGATCCCCAACGCAGGGCCGGTCTTGTCGATCATGCCGTCCTGACCGAAGACCTCAAGGATCTGCAACCGCGCGCTCTTGAAGTCCCCCACCGGGTCGTCGCTGAGCAGGTCCGCCGGGTCGGGGCTCGGCAGCGAAGCGTCCTTGCCGAGTGCGGCATTGACGAAGTACTGCTGCGTCTCCAGCATGTGGTTGAGCAAGTCGCGCAGCCGCCACTCGTCACACGTCGTCGCCGTGTCCAAGTCGGTCGTCCCCGCAACTTTGTCGGCGGTCCAGTCGCTCGCCTGGCTGTACAAGATCAGCAAGTCGGAATCCATGATCGCTCCTCTCAGACCCGCTATACCCATCCGACCATGAGTCTGCACCGCCGGCTCAGCTTCCCCGTTTCAGCACACAACGCGGTGATCGGAATCGCCCAAAGCGGCGGGGACCGGTACGGCGGCGATTGAAAGTTCCGGGCGCTGGCGAGCGTTGTGTGCTGAAACGGGGTACGGGCGGGCGGACTCAGAGCTTCAGGTCGTTGCCCACTGCGAATCCGTGGCGCTCGCCGTCGGCGAGAAACGCGCCGACCGTCTCGCCGAGCTCGGCCACCGTCCAGGTGTCGCCGGCGGCCGCGAACGAGCGATCGAGCGACGGTGCCTTCATCACCCCGACCTTCCCGCCGTACACCACGAACACCTGACCGGTCACGTGGTCGGCGCCGCGGGTGCCGAGCCAGACCACCAGCGGTACGACGTGCTCGATCGCCCACGGGTCGACCTCGTCGCCGTCGGGCGCCGGCGGGAAGGTGGCCTCGGTCATCGCGGTCCGGGCCCGCGGCGCGATCGCGTTGGCCCGGACGCCATAACGACCGCAACCGTGCGCGACCGACAGCGTCAGCGCCGCGATCCCGGCCTTCGCGGCCGAGTAGTTGGGCTGGCCGGGCGATCCGAACAGGAACGCTTCCGACGCGGTGTTGACCACCCGTGCCCACTGCGCCTCACCGGTCGTCTTGTTGCGATCGCGCCAGTACGCGGTCGCGGCCTGACACGTCGCCGCATGGCCCCGCAGATGCACCCGAAGCACGGTGTCCCACTCCTCCGCGCTCACCGAGAAGATCATCCGGTCGCGCAGGACCCCGGCGTTGTTGACCAACACATTGAGATCGCCGTACGTCGCCACCGCCCGGCCCACGAGCGAAGTCGCAAAGTCCCAGTCGCCGATGTCGCCGGGCGCTGCGACCGCCTCACCGCCGGCCGCGGTGATCTCGCCCGCGACCGACTCCGCGGCCGCACCGATGTCGTTGACGACCACCTTCGCGCCGGCCGCCGCGAGCGCCAACGCCTCGGCCCGGCCGAGCCCGACGCCCGCACCGGTGACCAGCGCAACTGCGCCAGCCAGCTCGTCGCCGGCAAAGAGCGGCACCAGCGGTCGGCTCATCGGTCGGCACCGAGCATCAGCGCACTGGTCGGCACGCCGGTGCCTCCGGTCACCAGAACGTGCGCCGCGTCCGGCACCTGGTTGACCGACGTACCGCGCACCTGACGAACCCCCTCGGCGATTCCGTTCATGCCGTGCAGGTAGGCCTCGCCGAGCTGCCCGCCGTGGGTATTGATCGGCAGCCGGCCGCCGAGCTCGATCACGCCGTCGGCAATGAAGTCCTTCGCCTCGCCACGACCGCAGAAGCCGAACTCCTCGAGCTGCGGCAGCACGAACGGGGTGAAGTGGTCGTAGAGCACCGCAGTCGCGACGTCGCCGGGCCCGAGCCCCGAGGTCTCCCAGATCTGGCGCGCGCACGTGCTCATCTCCGGCAAGCCGACCAGCGACTCGCGGAAGAACGACCGCATCATCTGCTGGTCGTCGGCCATCCCCTGCGCGGCGGCTTCGACCACAACCGCAGGCTTCGCCAGGTCGCGGGCCCGGTCCAGCGTGGTCACCAGGATCGCCTGGCCGCCATCGGTCTCCTGGCAGCAGTCCAGCAGATGCAGCGGCTCGACGATCCACCGCGACGCCTGATGATCGGCCAGCGTGATCGGCTGGCCGAAGAAGTGCGCCGCGGGATTGGTCGCGGCGTGCTTGCGCGCGGCAACTGCGATCCGGCCGAAGTCCTCGCTGGTCACGCCGTACTCATGCATCATCCGGGTGGCGAACATCGCGACCCACGACGCCGGTGTCAACAACCCGAACGGCGAGGTCCAGGCGAACTGCGCCGACTCGGCGGTCTCACCGGCCGGCCGATCCTGGACACCGGCACCGAAGCGCCGGCCCGACCGCTCGTTGAACGCGCGATAACACAGCACGAAGTCACTGACCCCGGCCGTCACGGCCATCGCGGCGTACTGCACGGTGGCGCACGGCGCACCACCACCGAAGTGGATTCGGCTGAAGTGCGTCAGCTCCTTGATCCCGAGACCGCGCATGATCTCGGTCTCGGGATTGGTCTCCATCGTGAACGTCGACAGGCCCGACACCTGCTCCGGTTCGACCCCCGCGTCCGCGCATGCAGCGACGCAGGCCTCGAGCGCAAGCTGCAGCTCGCTGCGCCCGGAGGCCTTCGAGAACTCGGTCGCGCCGATCCCGACGATCGCCGCGCGACCCGCGTAGGCGTGCCGGGTCATGAGGGCAGCTCCAGCTCGACCGTGCCTTCGATGTGCGGACCGAGCTCGTTGCGGGCAGCGACCTCGACGGTGACCCGGCCGGATGCCGGGTCGACCGAGTGCACCGAACCGGTGAAGGTCAACGGCAAGTACGGGTACGCCGGAGCGCCGAGCCGCACTCGCAGCGCCTTCACCAGCGCCTCGGGGCCGGCCCAGTCGGTGACGAAGCGCTGCATGAGACCGAGCGAGGTGTTGATGTTAAGGAAGATGTCCGCGGATCCCTTGCGCCTGGCCAGGTCGCGGTCGTGGTGCACGTCTTGGAAGTCACGGGTCGCGAGCGCGCCGGAGACGATCAGGGTCGGCGTGACCGGCAGAACCCAGATCGGCAGCTGGTCACGCGCGCCGAGCGAGTCGGCCGTCATCGTGTCCGCGCGGCGCGGGGGTGTCTCCGGGCGGAACTGCGGCAGCGTGATCGCGCCTTGCGAGTCGGTCGCACCGTCGACCAGGGCCGGGTGACTCTCGAGCCAGTCGACCTCCATCCGCATACCGATCCGCAGCTGTTCCGGGGTCAGCCCGACCAGGTCCGTGACGATCCGCGGTCCTTCGTCGAGCTCGATCAGCCCCACCGGCAGCGGGTAGCGAAAGCCCGGGACCTTGGGATGGTGGACGACGCTGAACGAATAGAGCTGACCCCGGCCGCCGGCCACGACGTACCCGAAGTCGAAGCCACCACAGGCACTGCAGCGCGGCACCGGTGGCAGGCTGCCCATCCCGCAGCCGTTGCAGACCGGGATCCGCAGCTCGTGGTCCCGATAGCCGGCCCAGATCACCGCGTTGTCCGCGTTGATCGCCGGCCGCGGCCGCAGCGATGGCGCGGGATCCGGAGCAGCGCCCGACTCGGCGGTGGGCGGCGCGACGCCCGTGCCCGGCTTGAACTTCAGGATGCGGAACAGCAGATCGCCGACATGCTCGTCCGCGTCCGTCGTATAGCGGTGCCGGGTCGTCAGGAAGTGCCCGGCGCCGAGCGCGGTCTGTTTCTCCGCGGTGACGTCCTCGAGCGACTGCACGTTGTGCAGGACCTCGCCCGGCCGCAGATAGCGCTCGAGCACCAGCTCGCTGTTGACCGCAACAACTCCGACGAAGCCGGCCGCCTCGAGCAACTCCAGCACCTTCGACCGGGGATCGGCGCCGCGCCGCGACGCTCCGGACTGTGCGGGCAGCCCGGCCCGGTCCCAGATGTCGAGGGTGGCCGGTGGAGCGACCAATCCGCCGTGCACGCTGCGGGCGGCAAAGGACGGGTCGGAGTAGCTGGGATTGCCGTCACCGATTGCGTCACACCAGTCGGCGATCGCGGCCGCGGTGATCGGGTGCCGGGCGACGTGCACCGGACCCTGCTGACCGACGAACTCGCGCAGCGCCGTGACCAGCTCTGCCGAGGTCATTGACCGCTGAATCCCTTCGTCACCGTGCGCCGGGTCGGTGTCTGGCCGCGGGCCTCATCCAGGCATTTACATTTCGAGTCTCGTACTAATGTATCTCCCACAATGCAGCTCGACGACTGCGCGGAAGAGCGAGCTCTGCGCGCCCGGTTGCGCGACTATTTCACCACCCTGGTCCCGCCCGACACCGCCGATTCGCTCGGTGCGCCCGGCGAGAACGCGACCGCGTTCCGTACCGTCGTCCGTCAGCTTGGAGCCGACGGCTGGCTGGGGTTCGGCTGGCCCACCGAGTACGGCGGCCAGGGCCGGTCGGCAGCCGAGCAGTACATCGTCTTCGACGAGATCCAGCGGGCCGGTGTGCCGTTCCCGTTCGTCACGATCAACACGGTCGGCCCGACGATCATGCGATTCGGCACCGACGAGCAGAAGGCTCGCTTCCTGCCGCCGATCCTCGCGGGTGAGCTGAACGCGGCAATCGGCTACACCGAGCCGTCGGCCGGCACCGACCTTGCGTCGCTCCGCACCACCGGACGCCTCGACGGTGCCGAGTGGGTGATCAACGGCAGCAAGATCTTCAC
>CAYNDD010000029.1:0-19636 GCA_964395425.1 uncultured Frankiaceae bacterium | reverse complement strand
GACTTCGATCGGCTCCTTGCATTTCCTTCATTGGCCGTTCACCTGAAAACACCTGGTGCAGCACCCACGCCTGCGAGTGTCCTGGCGCACGGTTTCCTCACTACGTCCCTCAAAGGGGGAGAAGCATGCAGCACGCCAAGCTGAAACTGGGCATCGCTACCGCTGGAGCGCTCGCGGTATCGATGACCCTGGTCGCGCAGCCCGCGTTTGCGGACTACGCGCCGGTGGCTCGAGACGTCGTCGGCGTCGGGTCAGACACTGTCCAATTCGCGAGCGACTTTATTGCTGATGGCGACTTCCTCGGCGATGGTGGCTACAACACACTCGGCAACAAGTACAAGATCATCAACTTCGACGCCACCCCCGATGCAAACGCCCGCCTCGCGTATGGTCCCGATGGCGTCGGTACGGGTACGTGTGCGCCTGGCGATGGTGGCACAGCAGGCACGGGCAACTCGACCACTCCACACAGCGACCAGCCCTGCACGCTCAACCCGACGATCGTGCTCCAAGCCGGTCTCAGCCCGGTGCAGCGCCCCAATGGCTCCGGCGGCGGTGCAAAGGCGATCGCGACCGACACCCACCACTACATCGACTACGCCCGGGCCTCCTCAGCACAGGGCTCGACCTTGGGCTCCACGTTCGACAGCATTACGATCGGTACCGACCCGCTCGCGATGTTGTCGGCGACCACGACGAATGCGGTGCCGCTCTCGGCTGCCCAACTGAAGTTGATCTACGCGTGCACCGATACGACATGGACGTCTGTTGGTGGTACCTCGGGCGCAACGATCATCCCGATCGTTCCGCAGGTCGGCTCAGGCACGCGATCCTCATTCCTCACCGCGATTGGGAACCCCACCCTCGGTGGTTGCGTCAAGACCGCCGAAGAGAACGACCCGACCGCGATCGCTGCTCAGAGCAGCCCCGCGAACGCGATCGAGCCGATGTCCGGTGGTCGTCTGAACATGTTCCTTGGCAAGCTGGGTGACGGCACGTCGAACGGCGTCGGCGGGTACTTCAAGGACCCGAGTTGCTCGCTCAACAGCATCGCCGCTGGCACGACGGGCTGCACCGCAGGAACGGACACCATCAACCCGGACGTGAAGCTTTGGACGTCGGGCTCGCCCAGCGACACCAACGCTCTGTTCGATATCAGCCGCCCTCTGTACATCTACTTCCGGGATGCTGACATCAACAGTACCCAGGCCTTCCAGCCGGGTGGCACGCTCAACTGGGTCCGGACGCTGCTCTACAACCCGTGCCCGGACAACCCGCCTGTTGCTGGTGACGGCTGCACGACCGTTGGTAGTCAGACCTTTGGCCCTGGCGGCGCACCGTACTACGACTCGACGGCGGGTCAGGCGCTGATCTCAGCTGCTGGTATCTCCCCGACGTACGCAGTCACCATTAGTGGTCCGTGACGGTTCCCTCGTCATACAAGACCAGCCCTAGCTCAGCCACATACGTCCACTGACTGAAAGGCAACTCTTGCTATGAAGCTGACCCTCCGCCCGGTGATCGCCAGCGCTGCCGCGCTGGTGATCACCGGCGGGGTTGTCGCAGCAACGGTCGGCACGGCCGCCGCTGCGACAACCCCACCCTGGGAACCAGACCCGAGCTCAATCGGGAGTATCACCTTCTACAACTCGTCGGGTACCGCGATCACGGGTGGCAACAACCTGAGCCACATTGCGGACTACATCGAGGCGTCAACCACTGACGCGACCGCAGGGACCAAGGCGACGCTTGTTTTCGCAAATCCGACGCCTCCCGCAACCACCCCTACTGGCAACTTCCCCACCGGGCAGGGCTCGGGATCGACGTCGTTCCCCAACGCCTCCGCCCCGGCGCCGCTCAACACCGCGACCAAGCCAGTCGTGACGCTGGGCGCCACCGACGGCAATCTGTCTAACTTCATCGCAGCTCAGACTGTCAACACGGCGACCGGATATGCGAACGTCTACCAGCTTCGGCTGGTCACATCTGGTCCCGGTGGAGTTGGGACCAGCGGTTTGGGTACCTACTGGGAGGCCGACATCCAGGTCAACCCGTCCGCGGGAACTTGGAGCCAGATCTACCCGGCGGTGGCGCAGACCACCACGACCACGCTGACCGCGGCGCCGAGCCCGGCGCTCACCACCGACTCGGTTCTCCTCACGGCAACCGAGTCTCCGGCAACCGCCGGATCGGTGGACTTCAAGGACGGTGCGACCGACCTCGGGTCCGCTGCGGTGAACGGCAGCGGTGTGGCGACCATCCACCACACCTTCGCCACCGCTGGATCGCAGAGCCTGACCGCGACGTTCACGCCGACCGACACCACCGATTTCGTTGGCTCGACCGGCTCGGCGACGCTTCAGGTCAACGCCCCGTCCACGCCGACCACGACCAGCTTGACGGTCAACCAGACCGGTTTCGCGGGCGACGATCTCTCGATGAGCTCGACGGTGGTCGAGGGTCCGACGGCTCCGGCTCCGGGCACCCCGGTCCAGGCCGGCACGGTGTCGTGGTACGACAACGGCAATGCCACCCCGCTCAACGGCACGCCGGTCACCCCGAACGCTTCGGGTGTCGCGACGTTCGACATCCCGGCCGGCCTGGCCGCGGGTGCGCACTCGATCGTGGCGAAGTTCACCCCGACGCTTGTGACGCAGTTCGAGGCGTCGTCGTCTGCGGCCCAGCAGTTCTTCCTGAACACGAAGGCTGCGGGCGGCACTCCGTGTGCCCAGACCGGCTCGGTCTGCTCTGAGACCCAGAGCATCCAGACCACAGTCCCGGTCGGCACGCTGGTGATCAACACGCCGTACACCGCGACCAACCCGTTGATCCTGCCGCAGATGGCGCTCAACGGTGCGGGTACGGAGTTCACCACGAGCGCGGCGTTCACCTGCATCGCGATCACCGACTCCACCTCCGGTGGGGCTCCGTTCACGGCCCAGGCACTGGCCCAGCCGTTGACGGACTCCAGCCCGCCGTCGCCGTTGCCGCCGAACGCGGTGACGTCGATCAACCCGGAGAACGTCGGTCTGACCGGTCTCGTGAAGCCGACCGGCAACCCCGACGCGCTCTGCGCGGACACCGAGAGCTACACCGGCTCCACCGGTGTCAGCGACAACCCGGCGGCGCCGGGTGTCCCACCGACCGACACGAACTCGTACGGTCTCGGTGGTACGACGGCGCACACCTTCGCCACCGGTGGTGGCGGAGATGGCACGGTGACCTTCGACGGCACGCTGACGTTGAACGCTCCGACGTCAACGGCGTCAGGTCTGTACAAGGGCACGATCGTCTTCACCGTGGCCGACTGACCTGGCCGCGTAGAGACCGCACCACAACGTGAGGTCGCCCCTCACACAAAGGATGGGGTGGGCAGGGATCCCTGCCCACCCCATCCTGATGTCCGGCTGACGGCGTGAGAGTTCCGCCGTCTCCTTCCTGGTCGTCGGGTGGCGTTCACCCGGCGTTTCCTTCCGCTTCCGATTGAACGGATTGGCTTGCCCTGTGCGCGCCCTCGCTGTGTTGATCGCGACCCTCGCCCTGGTGGGCTCGGGCTCCGTTGCGGCGGTCGCGGGCACCTCGACCGCAGTCCTTCCGGCCGCCGTGACCCCCAGCGCGGCTCATCAGGGCCTTCCGAGTGCCGCCAAGGCCAAGAAGAGCAACATCACCTTCGGCGCCGGCCCGGCCAACGCCACCAAGCCCGACGGCCGGTCGATCTTCACCTACGACACCTCGCCGGGCGGCCAGATCCGGGACCACATCGCGGTGCTGAACATCACGCATCACGCCGAGGTCCTGCGCGTCTACACGGTAGACGTCGCGCCCGGCGGCGACGGTGGCTTCTTCTACGAGCCGCGGAACGCACCCCGGGTCGGGGCCGGCGCGTGGGTGGCGGTCGGCACCCCGAACGCCTCGGGAGTCCTGCGCGCCAAACCGCGCTCGACCACCATCCTTCCGGTCCATCTCACCGTCCCCGCCAACGCCTCGCCAGGCGACCACGTGGCCGCCGTGATCGTGTCCCTCACTGCTTTGGTCAAGGGCAAGAGCGGGCAGCGAGTGGATCTCGAGCAGCGGGTCGCGACCCGAGTCCTCGTCCGAGTGAGTGGGACGCTGCGCCCGCAGCTGAGCATCGAGAACCTGAAGGCGAAATATCACGCGCGGATCAACCCGTTTGCAAGTGGCTCGGTCACCGTGCACTACACAGTTCGCAACACCGGCAACGCGATCCTCGGGGGGACTCAACAGGTCAGCATCCACGGCTTCTTCGGGACCACGACGCAGGCTCTGAAGCTGCCGGCGATCCCGGTCCTGCTTCCGGGTGGTACCTACAACGTCACGACGACCGTGCCGGGCGTCTTTCCGGAGATCTGGATGAGCGCGAAGGTGCGCGTCACCCCGGCCGGGCTAACCGGTGACGTCAACCCGGGCCTCAAGGTTGCTACCGCAAGCACCCACTTCTGGGCGATCCCCTGGATCTTGATCGCCCTCATCCTTCTGCTCTTGGCGTTCGTCTCGTGGACGGTACGGCGACGCTGGCGGCGCTCTCACCCGGCCAAGACCCCCGTCACCACGCAGTCAAAAGAATCGAAAGAAGGAGTATCGACATGAGCCGACTCGCTGGTCGCGCTCGGTGCGCAGCCCCACTGGCGGCGCTCACGCTCGCGGCTCTGTCCGTCGCAGTTCCCTCCGCCGCGGCATCGAGCTCGGCCCTGCCGTTTCACGACGCCAACGCTCGCGGGACCCTCACGTTCTGCAACCGGGCAAACCAGCCTATGACATCGGGCAGCCTGGATACTGTCCCATTTGCCTGGAAGACGATCTCATCGGCGGCGGCGCCGACTCGATATCGCGGAAGCGATGCTCGAGCGACGCTCGCTGCATATCAACCGCTTCAATTCGTCGATCCCGGTGACTGGAGCGGATCACAGTTGACGGGTTCATCCTCATTTACGAGTTCTGCACATCCGGTCGCCCAGGCCACCAATGGGGACCCGCCATTGCTGAATTTCGTGCAGGCGTATCCCCCGCACTGGCGGGGGCTAGTAGAAGTTCGAATGCTGTTCTCAGGTGTCGACTTGCCTCAGCACATCTCGCCCTATCCGGCCGCAGTCCTGAGCGTCAAGGGAAACACATGGACCCTGCTCAGCGGGGGCGGCGGGTCTTGTAGCGAGGGTAGTGGCGTGTCTGACGAGAGCGTGTTGCTCCCAAAGAAGAAGATCGACAAGCAGGAGAAGGTTGTGCCTGCTGGCGAGACCTCCTCAGCCTCACCGTCTGCGTCGACACCGGGAAGCGGGTCCACTCAGTCCGCAGCACCCGGTTCGTCCTCAGGCCACGCCTCCGATTCGGCCTCGGCGACCGGCGCGACGTCGGGCGGTTTGGCGAGCGGCGCAAAGGCGGCGATCGGTCTCGCCGTGATCGCGGTGATTGCCGTGATCGGCTCCCTCACCCTCTGGTGGCGCCGGCGATCCGCACGGTCAAACAGTTAGGTGCCTGCCAGTCTCGGTGTCGCTCCGGTGAACGTTAGACGAAGCCTCGTCGGCAGCGTTTCCGGACCAAGGATGTGATGCAAGTGTTGGGTAACGATGTCTATCGGGTGTGGTCGTATGCCCTACGAGAGGGGACCTTGTGAGAATCACCAGGCGATTGGCTTTCGGAGTGGCTTCGGCATTGCTGGGTGTCTGCTTGCCTATCCTTGCCGCGCCAGCATCGGCGAGCACTGATCCGCCGTGGGAACCCGATCCAAGCGCGCTTGGAACCCTCACCTTCTACAACTCGTCTGGCCAGGTTGTGACCGGTGGGTCTGATCTCGCCCACCTGTTCGACTACGTGGAGGCCTCGACCGTCGACTCGGCGAGCGGAACCAAGGCAACGCTCGTATTTGCCAACCCGATCCCTCCAGCCTCGACGCCGACTGGGAACTTCCCGACCGGCCAGGGCTCAGCATCGACCGCTTTCCCGAACGCCGGCGCGCCGGCGCCCCTCAATGCGACCTCCAATCCAGTCGTAACGCTGGCATCGACGGACGCAAACCTGACCAACTTCATTGCAAGCCAGACGGTCAACACCGTCGCGGGGTACGCCAACGTCTACCAACTGCGAGTGGTCACTTCGGGTCCGGGAGGCGTCGGCTCGGTGGTCAATGGCAACTACTGGGATGCCGACGTTCTTGTTGATCCGATCGCCGGCACCTGGGTCGAGACCTACCCGGTCCAAGGCGCGTCCGCAACTGCGACGAACACCGATCTGAGCGCGGTTCCGGTGAGCACGGCCACCCAGGGTCAGAGCGTCACTCTCACCGCGACCGTGACCGCGACCGACAGCTCGCACCCGGACGGGTCGGTGGAGTTCTTCCAGGACGGGGCCAGCCTGGGCACCGGCTCGTTCGTCGCAGCGACCGGAATCGGGACCCTCGCCACCACCCACCTGCTGGCCAGCTCGCCAGGCGGCACTTCGCTGACGGCAACCTTCACGCCGACGGACACCTCGACCTATAGTCCGTCGACCTCAACCGGTCTGTCGTACACGGTCAATCCGAAGGCCAAGACGCCCTCGATCTCCGGTCCGCACCAGGTCGGCGGCACCGAGAAGTGCAGTGAAGGCGCGCTGGACTTCGGGGTGTCGGCGAGCTACTCCTGGTTGGTCAGCGGCAAGAAGGTCGCCACCGGCAAGAGTTACGTCGTGCCGGCCTCGGCGCTGGGCAAGAAGCTGTCGTGTACGGCCGGCGTGCATGCCGGTGGTGGCCCGACCAGCAGCGCGACCAGCAAGTCCGTGACGGTTTCGCTCGGCAAGGCGCTGAAAGCAACGAAGAAGCCCAAGTTGTCCGGCTCCGGCAAGACCGGCGCGACCGAGAAGGTCGCCCCCGGCAGCTGGTCGCCGAAGGCTTCGTCGTACACCTACCAGTGGCTGCTGAACGGCAAGACGATCAAGCACGCGACCAAGTCGTCGCTCAAGCTCAAGTCGTCGGAGAAGGGCAAGACGATCTCCTGCCGCGTGACCGCTCACAAGAAGGGCTTTGCCAACGGGACCTCGACGTCAAAGGGAGTCAAGGTCACATAGAGCAAGAGCGTGGATCTGTGGGTCAGGACTCGATCCGGGCCTGACCCACAGGTCGTTCGGAGTGCGCCACCCGCCTCGAGCTGCGCCCGCTGACGTTCAGCCAGGTGGGATTCCGAGCTGGTCGAGTAGGCGTCGAACGTGTTGTTCGATCTCGTCGCGGATTGGGCGTACATCGGTGAGGGTCTTGCCTGCCGGGTCTGGGAGGTCCCAGTCTTCGTAGTGTTTGCCGGGTACAAGGGGGCAGCTGTCGCCGCATCCCATCGTGATGACGACGTCGGCGGCAGCGAAGAACTCCTGTGCCCAGGGTTTCGGGAACTCGCGGCTGATGTCGATGCCGATCTCGGCCATGGCATCGATCGCGGCGCCGTTGATGTGCTCGCCGGGTTCGGAACCGCCCGACCAGCCGATGGCGCGATCACCCGCGAGGTGGTGAAAGTACCCGAGGGCCATCTGAGAGCGACCCGCGTTGTGGACGCAGAGGAACAGTACGGCCGGTGGTCGGCCAGATGGTTGAGTCTCGGTATGCGCGAGAGCGTCGAGCCGTTGCCGGGCGAAGCGCTCCGTGCTGAGGACGAGCCAGCGGGAGACGGTCGCGGTCGCCGCAAGCTCCCGGTAGCAGTTCTCAAGTAACAACTCGATGGTTGTCTCGGCGAACACCCCGTCGTAGTCGTGGTGTAGGTCTCGTGCGACGCTTGTGAGAGCGGTCCGAACACCGTCGGTGATGACGTCGGTATCGGTCATGTCCGCCTCCTCATCCTGACCGCTATGGTCAGGGTCGGTTGAGCGCTTGTTGTTGGGTTTTGAGCTGGTGGTCGCGGACCCAGGCTTGACTGGCCATCTGGGTGGCGTCCCAGGGTGAGCCGAGCGGCGGGGTGTAGGACAGGTCTAGCTGGCTCATCTCGTCGACGGTCATCCCGTGATGGATGGCGGTGGCGAAGGTGTCGATCCGCTTGGCGATCTCAGTACCGCGGGTGCCGACGAGCTGCGCGCCGAGCAGCCGCCCGGTGCCGGTGTCGCCGGTGATCCGGCTCGTGATCGGGTAGGCGGTCGGGTAGTAGGCCTTGTGGTCGTCCGGGCTGGACTGGGTGGTGGCCGGGTTGTATCCGGCGACAAGCGCTTCATGGTCACGAAGCCCGGTACGGGCAGCGACGATGTCGAAGACCTTCACAACTTGCGTTCCGAGGCTGCCGGTATAGGCGACGCTGCCCCCGACCGCGTTCTCGCCCGCGATCCGGCCTTGTTTGTGCGCGGTGGTGCCGAGCGGCAGATAGGTCACGCCTAGTAGCCGGTGGTGGGTGGCGACACAGTCCCCCGCGGCGTACACGTCGGGTAATCCGGTGCGCATCCACTCGTCCACAACGACCGCGCCACGTGGGCCGGTGCGGGCGCCGGCCGAGACAAGCAGATCGGTGTCAGGCTGGACGCCAACCGAGACCAGAACGAGGTCGGCGTGGCGGACGAAGGGCTGCCCGTCGGTCGTGGTGCCGTTGACCTGTAGCCGCCCGGGCGCGCCGCCGGCGGCGCGGCTGATCCGCTTGACGGTGACACCGGTACTGACGTCGACCCCGTGATTGATGAGTTCGGCACGGACCAGCGCACCAAGCTCTGGGTCGACGGTCGGCAGGACCTCGGGGAGCATCTCGACCTGGCTGACCGCGAGTCCGCGTGTCGTCAGCCCGTCGGCCATCTCCAGTCCGACGTAGCCGGCGCCGACGATCAGCGCGGTCTTGGGGGCAAGTACCTCAAGTGAGGTTGTCAGCGCGAACGTGTCGCCCATGGTGTGCAGCAGATGGACCCCGTCGGCCGGACCGAGTGGGTCCGGCCCGGTGAGCCCTTCGATGGGTGGCCGGACCGGGACGGCGCCGGTACCGACCACGAGCTGGTCGTAGCTGATCGTGTCAGTCTTGCCGTCGGGAGTGCGGACTTGGATCTGACGGGCGTTCGCGTCGATCGCGGTGACCAGCGTGTCCAGCCGCAGTTGCATGCCGGTGGCTGCGAGGTCGGTGTAGGTGCGGTGGGCGAGATTGCGCCAGTGGGTCACCTCGCCGGAGATGTAGTACGGAATTCCGCAGATCGAGAAGTTCGGGAAGGCGTCGGCAACGACGACCGTGACCTCGGTGTCTGGGTCCAGTTCGCGGGCGCGCAGGGCGGCGGAGATGCCGGCGTCGGACCCGCCGATAGCAACCAGGTGCATGACGCGTCCTCAGCTTTCGACGGGTTGGGCGGACCGGACCGTGTCGGCCGCATTCTCGTTGGGGTGCGGGATGACGACGTCGGCCGCTTCTGCCGGGGTGACATCCGGGTAGAACGCTCGGATCAGCACGTAACCCACTCCGCCTCCGACGATCTGGGCCACGATGTAGCCGGGAGCCGACGCCGGCTGGATCCCGGCGAATGAGTTCGAGAACATCCGCCCGATCGTGATCGCCGGGTTCGCGAAGCTGGCCGAGCTGGTGAAGAAGTACGCCGAGCCGATGTATGCGCCGACCGCAGCGGGCGCCATCCGGCCCCGGCCGGACCTGGCCAGGGAGAAGATCACCAAGAGCAAGCCGACGGTGGCCACCACCTCAGCCAGCCAGTGCGCACCTGACGCGCGGTGCTTGGTGGAAATGCTGATGGCGTTCCCCCCGAACATCAGGTTCGCTAGCACCACCCCGCCGACACAGCCGGTGACCTGCGCACTGAGATAGGCGACCGCGTCAGCCCAGGTAAGCCCACCGAACGCGGCATCGACAAACGACACCACCGGATTGAAGTGCGCACCCGAGACCGGGCCCACCATCAGGATGATCGTGAAAAGCCCGGCAGCGGTCGCTGCCGCGTTCTCCAGCAATTCAAGGCCGGTCTGACCCGGCGAGAGTTGCTGCGCAGCGATCCCGGAGCCGACGACGACCGCAGCGAGCAGCGCGCTCCCGACGAACTCTGCGAGCAGCCTGCGCCATATCTCCGAACGCATCAACAAGCCTCCCGGCTCAGCAACACGAGCCGGCGACAACAGGCGGGTCTTGGGGCGCCACGACCGACTCAGACTCGGGCGTGCAGCACTGACCGTCACCGTTCAAACCGGTCTCCGCCGGTGCGTCGGCGAGGACCGTGTAAACCTCCCACGGTGCGCCGTCAGGATCGGCAACCCACACCTTGTCCTGCACCGCGTAACAGCAGGTCGTCTCCTCCTCCGTGCGGGTCGCGAGCCCCTGATCGGATAGCCGAACGGTGGCCGCACGCACCTCGTCCGTGCTGTCGACCTCGACACCGAGATGGTTCAGCGCAGCCTCAACGCCCTCACCACGGCGGACGGTGGTCTCGATCAGCACCAGCTTCAACGGAGGGTCCGTTATCGCGAAGTTCGCATACCCCGGACGGCGTTTCGCTGGTACTGCGCCGAACATCTTCGAGTAGAACTCGACCGCCGCATCAACATCAGACACGTTCAACGCCAACTGAACCCTCGACACCACAACCTCCTTTGCTTCGACGCCCATCAAAGTAGGTGGTGTATCGACGCTCGTCAAGATAGACTTCCGTCAATTCAGGGAGGAACCATGGGCGCACGGTCGACTACGAATGAGTTCGTCGACTGCTGCTCCCCGCTCAACGGGGAGCCACTGTCCGGCGAAGCGGCGACCGAACTCGCCGGGGTTCTCAAAGCGATCGCCGAACCGACGCGACTTCGACTGCTATCCCTCATCGCCGCCCACGCCGACGGCGAGGCATGCGTCTGCGACCTCTCCGCACCAATCGAGCTCACCCAACCCACCGTTAGCCATCACCTGAAGGTGCTCCGCGACGCTGGGCTCGTCACCAGCGAACGACGTGGCACCTGGGTCTACTACAAGACCGTGCCGCAAAGGCTCGCCGCGCTCTCCCAGCTTCTCGCGGTACCGACACCGGTGTAGCCAGCGTGCCCTCGATTCCCGGATCGGCTGTCCCGGCAGCTCTGCGCCGGCGTACCGTTGTCGCTGCGGTCACGCGGGAAGTGTCGGCAGGGGTTTTGAGCGGGGCGCCGAAGTGCCTGTTCTGATCGGTACGGGGCTGGCCCGACGTCGATGACTCTGGTCTGGCGAACTTGTTCGCACATGGGCGCCGGAAGTCGGTGGTGTCAGGGTGCTGGCGCGCCTAGCGGGTCCGCAGGCAGCTCGCCCGTACGCTCCGAGAGTGCTGCGCGCCGTAGTCGACTGCTGCGCGGACGACCAGGCGCGGCTCAACGACGACGTCGAAGCGTTAGAGGCGCACCGGCTCGGCAACATGCGCCCCACTCGCGACGCGATCACCGCCGTGACGACCGATGTCGAGCGCGCCGCGGTCATCACGGTACGACCGACCGATGCGCCTCCGGGCCGAATCGCGCGGTCGGCGGTGCAGCCGGTCCAGGTTCAACACGATCACCGCGTCCCGCGAACCGGCCTCGAGATCCGCGATCATCCGCTCGTACGCCGGGCGGCGCTTGCCTGAGAACGCGGAGACGTCGTTATTGAGGGGTCCTCCGCGACACTCCAGCCACGCTCGGTGGCCAGGCGGTGGCAATCCTCGACCTGGCGCTGCCTACCAAGCCCACGGCCGTCCTGGTCGCTGCTGATCCGCGCGTACACCGCAGCGGCGCCCACCCTCGCCCTGAGGCAGATCAGCAGTGTGCAAGTAAAGCCCAGGCAATGTGACATTGCTTGGCTTCGGTCAGTGCTGGTGGTGGTGCGGCAGCTTCACCGGCAGGGTCTTGGTCGGGGTCGGCAGCGACCAGGGCTGGGCTGGCTTTGGGTTCTTCGGCGGTGGCGTACCGCCTGATGCCGCGGGCGGGGTGGGCGGCACGATGCCCATCGGGATGAGCGGGCGGCGATGGTGCTTGGGCAGACCGTTGATCCCGAGCTTGGCCGGATCGATTTGCAGATAGCCCGCGATCGCGGCGAGCACTGCGCGCACATAGGTAAAGGAGTGGTTGTAGGCGTACAGCGCCCGGATAAGGTGCCGCGGCTCGTTGAGCTGCCGTGAGGCGGTGCAGAGATAGTCCGACGCGGCCAGCGCAGCGTCGTCGATGTCCTGCGGGTTGCGGATGCCGTCGTGGTTGCCGTCGGCGGCGAAGACCGCCCAGGTCGCGGGCATGATCTGCATCGGACCGACCGCGCGGTCCCAGCGGCGGTCGCCGTCGTACCGGCCCTGGTCGGTGTCGGGCACCCGGGCGGTGTGATCCCGGCCGTCGAGCACCGGTCCGAAGATCGGCGGTTTGGCGACGCCGTCCCAGCCCGGGTTGGCGGAGCCGCCCGACCGCGCGTTGTCGGACTCAATCAGCCCGATGCCCGCGAGCATCTGCCAGCTCACCTGGCACTGTGCCTCGGCGGAGTCCGTCAGATGGGCTGCATTCACGTAGGCCGCGAGCACGCGGGGTGGGATCGCCGCCGCCGCGGTCTGCTGGTCGACCGGCAGTGCCACGATCGGTACGCCGGGCACGGCCGCGGGCGGGGTGGACGCCACCACCCGGCGCTTGACGACGGTGCGGACCACGAGCGGAAAGCTGCGGGCCTTGGCGGCGAACGGGAGCATGAGCTCCCGCTCGGGCGCATGGTGCACGTCGGCGACCGCTCGCGGCCGGCCGGCCGCGGATCCGGGTGCTGAACTCAGGGTCAGGGCGCCGACCACGAGTGCGACCGGTAGCGCGATCCGGGTCAGGCGGGCAGCCCGACCGGTACGCACGCGGCCGTCCAACCTCACACCTCAGACCGTCAGGGGATATTCGCCGCCTTACGCTAGAAGTGATCAAGGTGGGTGTGGGCGGCGATCAGCGAGCGTTCATCCAGCCGTCACCTGTCGTCCACGCAGGGCCGATTGACTCGTCCCGTTTGGCCGGAATGGCTACGGATCTCCTTTGAATACGAACAGATCTGTGTTCTGGGCTTGAGTCGATCTTGGACTTGTGGATAACGTGCCGTGTAACCGAAACGTGACCTGCCGGCCTCCCCTGGTCGGCGACGTCTTGGGACCGCCGAGTCGTGCGGGTTCACCGGTAATGACCACCGGTGGGCTCGCCAGAGCCGGGGACCCGTTCCCCAGGGGTGAGTCGGCGTCGCGCGAGCGGTGTCGTAGGGCGAGGTCTTCCGCGCCCGAACCCGGCAGCTAACCCGGTAGGCGGGATGACGGAAGAAAGGCGCCGCCCCGCCGATGCTGCGACAAGTTAAGTTGACGGGGCGCAGACTGGCGGCAACCGGCGTTGCCGCCACCATGATCACCGGCTTCGTCATTGCCGCGCCGCTCTCCGCCCATGCCGAGAGCGCGCAGCAGGTCAAGGCCGACATCGCCAAAGCCCAAGGCCAGCTTCGCGCCCTGAACAACCAGGCCGAGGCCGCGAGCGAGCGGTACGACGCCGCGCGGATCAAGCTCGCAGCGGCCGAGCGCAGCGCGGCGGAGGCCAAGGACAACCTGTCCCGGGCGCAGACCAGGATGGCGGCCCTGCAGGCCTCGGTGACGGCGTTCGCGGTGGCCGCGTACCGCGGTCAGACCGCCACCTCGATGCTCACGCTGATGAACGGCTCGACCAACAAGCTGGTCGGGCGGGTCTCCTCCCTGCAGGCGATCTCCGCGAGCGAGGCCGAGACGCTCGCCCGGGTGGACGCGGCCCGGCGGGTCGAGGAGCAAGCGCAGGCGAGCGCGACCGCCGCATTGGCCGCTCAGCAGTCGGCGACGACCGCGATGGCCGCTGACCGCACCGCGATCCTGGCTTCCGCGGCCAAGGAGCAGAAGATCCTCCAGGGCCTTCAGGCCAAAGAGGCCGCGATCATCAAGGCCGCCAAGGCCCGCGCCGCCCGGCTGGCGGCCGAGCGGGCAGCCGCCGCGCTGCGCCGGCAGCAAGAGGCAGCAGCGCGGGCCGCGCGGCAGGTGGTGTCGCAGCCCGTCACTCCGCCGACGCCCACTCCGGTGCCCGGATCGGGTGGAGCGGCGACCGCCGTTGCGTGGGCCTACCGCGAGATCGGCAAGCCCTATGTGTGGGGCGCGGCCGGGCCGAACTCGTTCGACTGCTCAGGTCTCGCGATGTACGTCTGGGCCAAGGCCGGCGTCGCGCTCGATCACTTCACTGGTGACCAGTGGCACGAGGGGACGCATGTCGCGCAGTCGCAGCTCGAGCCGGGCGATCTGGTGTTCTTCGCCTACAACACCTCCGATCCCGCGACCATCCACCACGTCGGCATCTACATCGGTGGCGGCGAGATGATCGACGCGCCGTACACCGGGGTGGACGTCCGCAAGGATCCGGCCTTCCGATCCGACTACATCGGCGCGGTCCGCCCGGGTTAGGCCCGTTCCGTGCGCTGGTCGAGGCGCGAGGTACGCCGAATTTCGGTCCGGGTGATGATCATCCGCAATCCGGATGTTTCCGGTCGTGAGCGCCTATAGTCACCCCGACCCAGCAATCGCCTGAGCAACCGTCCTGCTCGCCTGACCACAAACCATGGCAGCAGTCGTTAAAAGGGGCTGGCAATGCACATCAACGCCGGTGACACCGCCTGGATGCTGACCTCGACCGCACTGGTGTTGTTCATGCTGCCGGGGCTCGCGTTGTTCTATGGCGGGCTGGTAGGCGCGAAGAACGTCGTCGCGACCATGGTTCAGTCGTTCGTGGCGATCGGGCTGATCAGCCTGCTGTGGGCGGTCATCGGCTACACGCTGACCTTCGGCCCCGACCACGGTGGCGTGATCGGCGGGCTGCGCTTCTTCATGTTGCACGACGTCACCGGCCAGCCGAATGCCTACGCCCCGACCATCCCGGCGTTGGTCTACATGGCGTTCCAGATGAAGTTCGCGGTCATCACGCCGGCGCTGATCGCCGGCGCCTTCTGTGAGCGGATGCGCTTCCGCGGCTACCTCGTCTTCATCGGACTGTGGTCGATCGTCGTCTACTCGCCGTTCGCCCACGCTGTCTGGGGCGGCGGCTTCCTGGGCAGCGGTGGTCTGCATGCGATCGACTTCGCCGGTGGCTCGGTCGTGCACGAGCTCGCCGGGGCGGCCGCCCTCGCCACGGCGCTGTACCTGCGCCGGCGGCACCAGCTCGAGCGGCCGCACAGCGTGCCGCTCGTCCTGCTCGGTGCCGGCATCCTGTGGTTCGGCTGGTTCGGGTTCAACGCCGGTAGTGCGCTCTCGGCCGGGCAGGTCGCCGGGTACGCCCTGGTGAACACCCAGCTCGGGGCCTGCACGGCGATGCTCGCCTGGATGGCGATCGAGTGGTGGCAGCGGGGCAAGCCGACCGGGGTCGGCATCGCGACCGGCGCGGTCGCCGGGCTGGCCGCGATCACCCCGGCATCGGGCTACGTGCAGCCGTGGGCATCGATCGTGATCGGTGCCGCCGCCGGGGTCATCTGCTACGGCGCGGTGCACCTGAAGGACATCTTCCATTACGACGACTCGCTCGACGTGGTCGGCGTACACATGGTGGCCGGCGCGATCGGCGTGGTGTTGACCGGCGTCTTCGCCAGCCTGGCGGTCAACGCGGCCGGTGAGGCCGGCGGCTGGACCCAGCTCGGCCGCCAGTCGGTGTTGGCCGTCATCGGGATCGCCTACCCGTTCGTGATGACCTGGATCATCCTGTGGATCACCGATCGGGTCGTCGGGCTGCAAGTGAGCCCTGAGGTCGAGGAGCGCGGGCTCGACCTTGCCGAGCTCGGGGAGTCAGGCTACGAGTGGCCACTGTCGGCAAGTGACGGCGCGACCGATGGCATGGTCGGCGCGGCGGGGGGCGCCCAGTCCGGCGGCTGAGCGCTTCAGGTCGCCGGGCGGAGGCAGGCCGACGATCGCGCCCCCCGATTGCTGCGACTCACCGATCGAGTCATTGTCACGCCGATGACACGTGGAAGTAACCGGCCCGGCGCACGATGGGCTCGACCGACCGAGCCCGAGGAGCGCGATGAGCCTTCAACTTCGTGTGAGCCTGCCGGACCAGCCAGGTGCGCTGTCAACGGTTGCGCAGGCGATTGCGCGTGCGGGCGCGGACGTGATGGCAGTGTCGGTGCTGGAGTCCGAGGCGGGCCGCGCGATCGACGAGTTCCGGCTTCGCTGGCCGGACGGGCGGGCAGAGGGGCCGCTCCTCGACGCGGTGGGCAACCTGATGGGCGTGCAGGTCGTGGCGTGCCGGCGCAGCCCGTGGTTACTCGACGGACGGCCCGACCTCGACCTGCTGGCCTGTCTGCTCGCGGCGCCCGAGCGAGGGCTCGAGACGCTGGTCGATATGGCACCGGCGGCCCTGCTCGCCGACTGGGCCGAGCTTCGGGCGCCCGCTCGCCGGCTCGCCCCGCTCTACCTTTCCGGACCCACACGGCATGACGACCTGGCGCCGGTGTCGATGCCGGTGCGGACGACCTTGCATGCCGACGACGGTCGCGCCTGGGCGTACTTTCCGGTCGAGGTCATCCGGTCCGTCCTGGTGGTCGGCCGCGACAATGGTCCGCCGTTCTGCCGGTCCGAGGCCCTCGCCGGTGAGCGAGTCATCGACCTCGCGCTCACCATCCTCAAACGCCTCGTCGACGCGGCACCACCAGGCACCGAGCTCAGTGAGTTGACGTCATTCCTCGGATATCAACCCGCCGAGACCGAGCGCAGCGCCTAGCCCGCGGTTGCGCTGCCGGTCACGTGTCGGCAACGGCAAGGTCAGCGGCGTTGCGGTGCCGCCTCGTCAGTGCTCGGTCGTAGCGGTCGAGGACGATCTCGGCCAGCATCGGGTGCGCGCGGAGCGGCGTGGCGAGCACCGGTGCGCGGACGCTCGCGACGAGGGTGGCGTAGCGGCCGGGACCGATCAGGTACGGCACGACCGCCTCGTCCGTCACGGTAGGAAGCGCCGGCTGACCGGAGCCGGCGAATACGGCTCGCGCAGCGGCGCCGGTGAGCAGGGTCAGGTCGTGTGCGACCCGGCGTACGTCGTCGAGCGCCGCTTCGTCTGCCGACCCGGCGCCGACGACCGCGACCGAGCGCCGCCCGTCCCAGCCCGCCTCGTGCAACCGGTCGGCGAGCACGCGGGCGAGCCGACGGTCCGGTCCGATTGCGGGTGCGATCGTCGCTCCGGGTGCCCGTGACGGAATGTCGATGTGCGCGTGGTAGCCGTTGGTCAGCAGCACGGGCACGATCACGGTGCCCGGACCGGCGACATCAGTGAGGTCGGGCGGGCCGTGTTCGAGATAGCCGATCCGTACTTCCAGATCCGGGCGCGCGGACGCGACGGTCGACGCCAAGGTGGTGATGACCGCGTGGAACCCCGGGTCGGCGCTCCCGTGCGCAGCAAGCACGAGCGGCGCCGTGGCGCGCGTCATCCGTGCAGTCCGCACTCCACTTTCGGGAGTCCGAGCCACCGGCCGGTCCGGCCCTCGCCGCGATGGGTGCAGGGCGCGCAGCCGATCGAGCCGTAACCCTCCGACATCAGCGGGTTGACCAGGATGTCGTTGTCGACGATGTAGCGCTGAACGTCGTCGTGCGTCCAGGTCGCGAGCGGGTTGACCTTCACCATCTGGTGTCGCTCGTCCCACTCGACCACGCCGACGTCGGACCGCGTGCTCGTCTCGTCACGCCGGATCCCCGAGATCCAGGCGACGTACGGAGCGAGGGCCTTGGCGAGCGGCGCGACCTTGCGCATGGCGCAGCACAAGTCCGGGTCGCGGGCGAACAGATCCTGGCCGAACGCGGCGTCCTGGCTGGCAACCGAAAGGTGCGGCCGGACCCGGACCAGCTCGATCGGCAAGGTGGCCTCGAGCGCGTCCGCGGTGCCGATCGTCTCGGCGAAGTGATAGCCGGTGTCGAGGAAGAGCACGCGAATGCCCGGCCGGACCGCGGCGGCCATGTGCGCGACCACCCCGTCGGCCATCGACGACGTGACGACGAGGCGCTGGCCGAACCGGTCGACGGCCCAGCGCAGCACTTCTTCGGCGGTCGCGCCTTCGAGGGCCGCCCCGGCGTGTGCCGCTAGATGGGCGAGGCCGTCAGAGCTGTCGTACAGATCTTGAAGCACGGTGGCCTCGTCGTGCAGAAACGACAGCGACGGTGCCGTTTGCGACGCTGCTGCCGTGGCAGTTGTGGTGTTCACCTGATGTCCTCAAGGCAGTGGAAATGGTGCGGGCGCGTAGGTTCAACGCGCGCAACACACCGAGCTCTGAACGCGCTGCAGGTCAATGTGCAGGCGCGCTACCAGGAGCAGCTGCGAGGACATACAGGTAGTCTGCCATACGACGGGAAGGCCTGCCCAGCGCAGTGACCCCGTCTCGTCACGCGAGACAACGGCGTCTCACTCCGTCGCCCGATCGGAAAGCTCGTCTGATGCCACCACCACGCCGCAGCCCAGGTCAGGGCCAGTGGGCGCTCGGTCACCTCGAGCCGCTCACGCCTCAGGAGCGGATGAAGAAGGACGACGACGGCCTCAATGTCCGTGCGCGGATAGAGAACATCTATTCCAAGGCCGGATTCGCCTCGATCGACCCTTCTGACCTGCGTGGCCGGATGCGCTGGTGGGGGCTCTACACCCAGCGGCGGCCGGGGATCGAAGGCGGTCAGACCGCCATCCTCGAGCCCGAGGAGCTTGACGACGAGTTCTTCATGCTGCGGATCCGGATCCCGGGCGGTGCCCTGACCAGCGAGCAGCTGCGGGTCGTGGCCGGGATCGCGTCGGAGTTCGGCCGCGACTTCGCCGACGTGACCGACCGGCAGAACGTCCAGCTGCACTACATCCGGATCGAGGACGTGCCCGAGATCTGGCGGCGGCTCGAGGAGGTCGGTCTGAGCACCGGCGAGGCGTGCGGCGACACCCCGCGCAACATCCTCGGTTGCCCGCTGGCCGGCGTCGATGCCGACGAGATCCTCGACGCCACCAAGGCCCTGATCGAGATCAACGAGCACGCCCTTGGCAACAAGGAGTTCTCCAACCTGCCGCGCAAGTACAAGACGGCGATCAGCGGCTGCCCGGTCCAGTGCACGGCGCACGAGATCAACTGCGTGTCCTTCGTCGGGGTCCGCCACGACGACGGCCGGGTCGGCTATGACCTGTGGGTCGGCGGCGGGCTTTCGACCAACCCGAAGCTCGCGCAGCGACTCGGGGTCTTCATCCCGCCCGGCGAGACCCTCGAGGCCTGGGTCGGGGTCACCCGGATCTTCCGCGACTACGGCTATCGGCGCTCGCGCAACCGGGCCCGGCTGAAGTTCCTGGTCGCCGACTGGGGTCCTGAGCGCTTCCGGGAGATGCTCGAAAGCCCCGAATACCTCGGCCGGCGACTCGAGGACGGGCCCGCGCCGGTCGAGCTCGCCGGCGACCGCGACCATGTCGGCGTACGCCGGCAGAAGGACGGTCGCAACTACGTCGGCTTCGCGTTCCGCACCGGCCGGACCAGCGGCACCGACCTGGCCGCGATCGCGGACCTGGCGGACCAGCACGGCAGTGGCCGGGTGGCCGCGACGGTCGAGCAGAAGATGGTCATCCTCGACGTAGCGGACGACCAGGTGGACGCCCTGGTCGCGGCGCTCGAGGCGCGCGACATTGCGGTCCGCCCGTCGGCGTTCCGCCGCGGGATGATGGCCTGCACCGGGATCGAGTTCTGCAAGCTCGCGATCGTCGAGACGAAGGCTCGGGCGA
>CAYNDD010000028.1:0-19733 GCA_964395425.1 uncultured Frankiaceae bacterium | reverse complement strand
ACGATCGATCACCTTTAAGAGTGTGCCAGCGGGGTACGACTGGGCGGGCAGCGGCAATCGGTGATTGGCGCGGCGTGATGGTTTGATGGGAGGGGACCGTGAGTGAGGCGTTACCGGCCGCTGGAGGACGCGTGGATCTGACCCTTTCGACCAAAGTAGAAGGAGACCGCACCGTTGTTGCGGTCGGTGGGGAAATCGACGTCTACACCGCGCCGAGGCTGCGCGAGCACCTCATCGATCTGGTGTCCGGTGGCAGCTACCACCTGATCATCGACATGGAGAGCGTGGACTTCCTCGACTCCACCGGCCTCGGCGTCCTGGTCGGCGGCCTCAAGCGGGTGCGATCACACGACGGCTCGCTGCACCTGGTCTGCACCCAGGACCGGATCCTGAAGATCTTCCGCATCACCGGCCTCACCAAGGTTTTCCCGATCCACGCAACCGTGGACGAAGCCCTCGCCGCTGCCGAATAGGCCGAGGCCCCCCGATGGCCACGGTGGACGTCAGCTTCACCCCTCTACCGGCGCATGTCCGGACGGCGCGGTTGGTGGCTCTCGCGATGGCACGCCGGATCGGGGTGGCCGAGGACACCTTGGACGAGGTTCGGCTCGCCGTCGGCGAGGCATGCTCGCGAGCCGTCGGCGTCCACGCGGTCCGCGCCCCCGGCACGCCGGTCACGATGCGGCTTTCCGACGACGATGGGTGTTTCACCGTGGAGGTCACCGACGCCGGGGTGCTCGAGGACGACCTGGAGACCGAGATCGGGGCGCTCGACGCCTCGCGACTGAGCGCCGTCGTCGGCCCGGAGGGTCCACTTGATGCGCTTCCGCCCGGATTCGGGCTGGTCGTGATCGGCGGGTTGGTCGAGCAGGTCGATGTCCGCTGTGACGAGTCGGGCACCCATGTGACGATGACCTGGCCGGCACCCGGGCCGATCGACCTGACCAGGGACTGAGCGCACCCGGATTCCGGCACCCCGTGCGCGGTGCCGGCCGCTGGCGACTACACTCTGCGCGCTACAACACCGTGCCCGCTACTAGACCCTGACCGCTCGCACAACGCCTGCTCCTTCGACGCTGCGCAACCGCGCCTGCATCGGGTCGGGCGCCACGTGTCGCTGACGCCGACCCGAAGGATCTCGATGTCGCCGCTCGCTCTGGCCGTACCGGTTTCCGCTGTGCATCGCACGCTCGCGGATCCCGCCTCCCTGACGAGCAAGGACCACGCGATCGTCGCCGTGATCGCCGTGATCGCGGTGCTCGCGCTCGGCGTCTCCGCCTTCTTCGCCCGGCAGGTCCTGGCCTACGACCAGGGCACCGCCAAGATGCAGGAGATCTCCAAAGCGGTACAGGAAGGGGCCAGCGCCTACCTGCGGCGGCAGTTCAAGACCCTCGCGCCGTTCGCCGTCATCATCTTCGGGCTGCTGTTCATCCTTCCGGCCGACACCACGGGTTCGCGGATCGGGCGGTCCGTCTTCTTCCTTGTCGGCGCGGCGTTCTCGGCGTTCGTCGGGTTCTGTGGCATGACCCTTGCGACCCGGGCGAACGTCCGCACCGCGGCCGCGGCGCAGGCCAGCGGTGCCAAGGCCGCGACCAGGGTCGCCTTCCGCTCCGGCGGCACGGTGGGCATGCTCACGGTCGGGCTCGGCCTGCTGGGCGCGAGCGTCGTCACGCTGATCTTCAACAGCCACGCCCCGCAGGTGCTCGAGGGCTTCGGGTTCGGCGCCGCCCTGCTTGCGATGTTCATGCGGGTCGGCGGCGGGATCTTCACCAAGGCTGCCGATGTCGGCGCCGACCTCGTCGGCAAGGTCGAGCAGGGCATCCCCGAAGATGACCCGCGCAACGCCGCGACGATCGCCGACAACGTCGGTGACAACGTCGGTGACTGTGCCGGAATGGCGGCCGACCTGTTCGAGTCGTACGCCGTGACCCTGGTCGCCTCGCTGTTGCTCGGCCAGGTCGCTTTCGGGCGGGACGGGCTGGTGCTTCCGCTGCTCATCCCGGCGGTCGGCGTCCTCACCGCGGTGCTCGGGGTCTTCGTGACCGCACCGCGCGACGGCGACCGCAACGGCCTGGTGGCGATCAACCGGGGCTTCTTCATCTCCGCGATCGCAGCCGCGATCGGCGTGGCCATCGTCGCGTTTGCCTTCCTGCCCTCGTCGTTCGCGAAGCTCGGTCTAGGCGGAGCCGAGGGTGACGTCTCCGGGCTGTCCGGCAATCCGCGGGTGATGGCCTTCCTGGCCGTGCTCGTCGGCCTGGTGCTCGCCAGCGCGATCCAGATGCTGACCGGCTACTTCACCGAGGTCGAGCGCCGACCGGTCCAGGACATCGGCCGGGCCTCGCTGACCGGCGCCGCGACGGTGATTCTCGGCGGCGTGTCGATCGGGCTGGAGTCCGCGGTCTACTCCGCCATCCTGATCGGTGGCGCGGTCTACGTCGCGTTCCTGCTCGGGCACGGTGTCGTGGTGCTCTCGCTGTTCGCGGTCGCGCTGGCCGGCACCGGCCTACTGACCACGGTGGGCGTGATCGTCGCGATGGACACCTTCGGTCCGATCTCCGACAACGCGCAGGGCGTGGCCGAGATGTCCGGCGACGTGACCGGCACCGGCGCCGAGGTGCTCACCGCGCTCGACGCGGTCGGTAACACGACCAAGGCGATCACCAAGGGGATCGCGATCGCGACCGCGGTGCTCGCCGCGACCGCGCTGTTCGGGTCGTTCGCGACCTCGGTCGACGCGATCAAGGCACAGCAGTCGACCGGGTTCCACTTCGCGCTCGCGGTCGACAAGCCGAACGTGTTGTTCGGGCTGATCATCGGGGCCTCGGTGGTGTTCCTCTTCTCCGGTCTGGCGATCAGCGCGGTCGCCCGCGCGGCCGGCCGGGTGGTGATCGAGGTCCGAGACCAATTCCGGAACAACCCCGGGATCATGGACGGCACCGTCCGGCCGGACTATGCGCGGGTCGTCGACATCTGCACGAAGGACTCCTTGCGTGAGCTCGCCACCCCCGGGCTGCTCGCGGTGCTCGCGCCGATCGCGACCGGGTTCTGGCTGGGCTGGGAGCCGCTGGGCGCCTACCTCGCCGGAGCGATCGCCGCGGGTGTGTTGATGGCGATCTTCCTGGCGAACTCCGGCGGCGCCTGGGACAACGCCAAGAAGCTGGTCGAGGACGGCAACTACGGCGGCAAGGGCTCGCCGGCGCACGAAGCCACGGTCATCGGTGACACCGTCGGTGACCCGTTCAAGGACACCGCGGGTCCGGCGCTCAACCCGCTGATCAAGGTCATGAACCTGGTCGCATTGCTGATCGCGCCCACGGTCGTCAAGTACGGCGTACACGGACCGCACCAGAACACGGCGGTCCGGGTCATCGTCGGGGTGTTGGCGCTCGGCGGCATCATCGCCGCGGTGATCGTGAGCAAGCGCCGCCATGTCGACATGAGCAGCCCGGCGGCGACCTAGTGCCCCAACACCCGACGTTAGGCCTGTTGCGCGCCGCTCACGACGGCCAACGTCGGTTGATGGGGCACTAGTCACCCGGATCCACGGCCGGCGACGAACGCTGCCGACACGCTGGAGAAGCGGGTTCGACGGCGAGGATCAGCCTTGGGGCAGCGTCGGGTGACCGGCGGCATGTATACCCTTGCGCCGGTCTGATCGACCGACGAGGAAGGACCCCGCGTGGCAAGCGATACCGAGGTGGCTGTGGCTGACGGCGATGGTCGCCGCCGGCTGGTCATCGTCGAATCGCCCGCCAAGGCCCGCACGATCGCCGGTTACCTCGGTGCCGGCTACATCGTCGAGTCCTCGATCGGTCACATCCGAGACCTGCCGGGCGGCGCCGGTGAGATGCCGAAGGAACAAAAGCACCTCTGGAAGACCTACGGGATCGACGTCGACCACGGCTTCGAGCCGGTCTATGTGGTCAACCCGGACAAGCGCCAACAGGTCGCGAAGCTGAAGGCCGCCCTCAAGGGCGTCGACGAGCTCCTGCTCGCCACTGACGAGGACCGCGAGGGCGAGGCGATCGCCTGGCACCTGCGCGAGGTGCTGAAGCCGAGGGTCCCGGTGCACCGGATGGTCTTCCACGAGATCACTCCGTCGGCGATCGCGGACGCGGTGGCGCATCCGCGCGACATCGACCAGGCCCTGGTCGACGCGCAGGAGACCCGCCGGATCGTGGACCGGCTCTACGGGTACGGCGTCTCGCCGGTGCTGTGGAAGAAGGTCATGCCGCGGCTGTCCGCGGGCCGGGTGCAGTCGGTCGCCACCCGCCTGCTGGTCGAGCGCGAGCGGGCCCGGATCCGGTTCCGGTCGGCCGACTACTGGGACCTGCTGGCCGAGTTCGACACCGGCGTCGAGCCGGCCGTACCGGGTGATCCGACCTCGTTCGAGGCCGGGCTGGTCGCGGTCGACGGGCGTCGGGTGGCGACCGGTCGCGACTTCGGCGAGGACGGCGAGCTCGTTCGCGACGTGGTCCGGCTGCAGGAGCCCGACGCGGTCGGTCTCGCGGCTCGGCTGGCCGACACCGAGTTCTCGGTTCGCGCGGTCGAGGAGCGGCCCTACCGCCGGTCGCCGTACCCCCCGTTCATGACCAGCACGCTGCAGCAGGAGGGCAGTCGCAAGCTCCGGCTGACCGCCCGGCTGGTGATGTCGCTGGCGCAGCGGCTGTATGAGAACGGCTACATCACCTATATGCGGACCGACTCAACCACCTTGTCGGAGACCGCCCTCACCGCCGCCCGGACGCAGGCGCGGGAGCTCTATGGCGCGGAGTACGTGCCCGACGCGCCGCGGCGCTACGAGCGGAAGGTGAAGAACGCCCAGGAGGCGCACGAGGCGATCCGTCCGGCCGGCGACTCGTTCCGGACGCCGGCGTCGCTGCGCGGCGAGCTGAGCAGCGACGAATACCGCCTGTACGAGCTGATCTGGCAGCGCACCGTCGCCTCGCAGATGGCCGACGCGGTCGGCCGATCGGTGACCGTGCGGGTCGGCGGTGCGTCGTCGAGCGGTGAGGACGTCGAGTTCTCGGCGAGCGGCAAGGTCATCACCTTCCCCGGGTTCCTGCGGGCCTACGTCGAGGAGACCGAGGACGACACAGCTGAGCGCGACGACCGGGAGACCCGGCTGCCGCACGTCGAGCAGGCGCAGCCACTCACCGCGAACCGGATCGAGCCCCAGTCACACTCGACCTCACCGCCGGCCCGCTACACAGAGGCGAGCCTGGTGAAGGCGCTCGAGGAGCTGGGCATCGGCCGCCCGTCGACGTATGCCTCGATCCTCGGCACGATCCAGGACCGCGGCTACGTTTTCAAGCGCGGCACCGCGCTGGTGCCGTCGTTCACCGCCTTCGCCGTCGTAGGGCTGCTGGAGCAGCATTTCGGGCAGCTGGTGGACTACGGGTTCACCGCGGCGATGGAGGACGGCCTCGACGCGATCGCCAATGGCTCCGCGCAGTCGACCGCGTGGCTGGCGAACTTCTACTTCGGTGACAAGACCTTGACCGACGCCGAGCCGCACGGGCTCAAGGAACTGGTCGACGACCGTCTGGGCGAGATCGACGCTCGCGAGGTCAACTCGCTGCCGGTCGGCGAGGCCGAGGACGGCGAGCTGGTGGTGGCCCGGGTCGGTCGCTACGGCCCATATGTCCAGAAGGGCGACCTGCGCGCGAGCATCCCCGACGACCTGCCGCCCGACGAGCTGACCGTCGAGCGGGCGATGTCGCTGCTCGACAAGACCAGCGACGAGCGACTGCTCGGTCAGGACCCCGACAGCGGCGAGCCGATCCTGGTCCGCAGCGGCCGCTACGGGCCTTACGTCACGACGCAGCCACTCGACGGCGGCGAGATCAGGACCGCGTCGCTGTTCAAGGACATGTCGGTCGAGGCGGTGTCGCTCGACGATGCGCTCCGGCTGCTCTCGCTGCCGCGCCTGCTCGGTGTCGATCCGGGCACCGGCGAGGAGATCACCGCACAGAACGGGCGCTACGGGCCGTATGTGAAGCGCGGCGCCGATTCGCGCTCGCTCGAGAACGAGCCCGCGCTGTTCACGACGACGCTGGCCGATGCGCTCGCGCTGTTTGCCCAGCCGAAGCCGCGCGGCCGGCGGGCGGCCGCCGCTCCGGTCCGCGAGATCGGCGCGGATCCCTCTAGCGGCAAGCCGATCGTGGCGCGGGAGGGCCGGTTCGGCCCCTACGTGACCGACGGCGAGACCAACGCCTCCCTGCGAAAGGGCGACAACATCGAGTCGCTCACGGTCGACCGCGCGGCCGAGCTGCTCGCCGAGCGTCGCGCCCGGGGTCCGGGCACGCCGACCAAACGGGCCGCCAGGCGGGCCCCGGCCAAGAAGACGGCGGCCAGGAAGACCACCGTCAAGAAGTCGGCGGCAAAGAAAACGGCTGCCAAGAAGGGCGCAGCGAAGAAGACCGCGGCCAAGAAGGCGGCGGACTAGCCAAGCAATGTGACATTGCCCTGGTGATCCGGGGGGTGATGTCACATTGCCCCCGCGTTTCGCGGGGCAATGTGACGGTGCTTCGGAGCCGGCGGTGGAGGCGACTCACTTGGCTGGCGCGGCCGACCGGATCCCTGGATACGATCGGCACGCACATTCCCTGCTAGCGAGGAGCGGGACATTCCTCGGTCACGGCGCCTGATTCGCGATGGGGCGCACGTGCGCGACCTCAGCGAGGTGGCGGCGGCACCCCCTCAGGAGCTCGAGGTCCGCAACGTCCTCGCGATCAAGCCGTTCCGGCGGCTGTGGATCTCGTTGTCGCTGTCGAGCCTCGGCGACTGGCTCGGCTTCCTGGCCACCACCGCGCTGGCTGCTCGGATCTCAGGCCCGGGCTCCGGTGGCTTGTATGCCGTGGCCGCGGTGCTTTTCGTTCGGCTGCTTCCGGCGTTGTTCATCGGGCCCGTCGCCGGCGCCTGGGCCGACCGGTTCAATCGTCGGACCACGATGGTCGTCACCGATGTGATTCGCTTCCTGCTGTTCCTGTCGATCCCGCTCGAGCTGCATCTGTGGTGGCTGTTGACGGCGTCGTTCCTCATCGAGTGCGCCAGCCTGTTCTGGATCCCTGCAAAAGAGGCGTCGATTCCCCACCTTGTGCCGCGCAACCAACTCGAGTCGGCGAACCAGTTCAGCCTGGTCACTACGTACGGCTTCGGAGCGGTCGCCGCCGCGCTCTTTGCTGCGCTCGCGTTCATCAATCGGGTGCTTGCTCACTACCTCTCGTTCTTCCGCACCAACCCGGTCAACCTCGCGCTCTATCTCGACGCCGCCACGTTCATGGTGTCCGCACTGACGATCGTCAACCTGCACCAGATCAACAGTGTCGCGCCTCGTACCACCGCCGACGGCAACGCTGTTGAGCAAGTGGGTCTGGTGCGCTCGATCGGCGACGGGATGAGGTTCCTCGGGGCGCAGCGCTGGCTCAAGGGTCTCGTCCTCGGGATCGCCGGTGCGACCGGCGCGGGCGCCGCGGTGATCGGACTGTCGCAGCGCTTTGCCCACGACCTGCAGGGTGGTGACGCGGCGTACGGCACCTTGTTCGGGACCGTATTCATCGGACTTGCCTCGGGGATGTTCCTCGGTCCGCGGCTGCTCGGACCGTTCCCGCGCCGGCGGGTGGTCGGGCTCGGGATCGTCGCGTGCGGCGTGACCCTCGCGATCGAAGCGCTGGTGCCGAACCTTGCCCTTGCCATCCTGACCACCGGGATCATGGGCTTCTGGGCCGGGCTGGTCTGGGTCGTCGCCCTGACCCTGGTCGGCCTCGAGGTCAGCGACGAGCTGCGCGGCCGGACCTTCGCGTTCATCTACAACCTGATGCGGCTGGTGCTGCTGGTCATGGTGGTCGCGGCGCCGACGATCGCCGGCCTGATCGGACGACATTCGCTGACCTTCGACGAGTCCCAGGTCCGCCTCGATGGCGTCACGGTGACGCTGTTTGGCGCGGGCGTGCTCGCCGCTGTCCTAGGGCTGGTGTGTTATCGGCTGATGGACGACCGCCGGGATGTGCCGCTGTGGGTGGATATCGGGTCCGCGCTTCGCCGCCGCCGACCGCGGCTCGGGCGCGGCACCACGGCTGGCCTGTTCATCGCGTTCGAAGGTGGCGAGGGCGCCGGCAAGTCGACCCAGGTCCGGCGGCTGGCCAAGGCGCTCGAGGGTCTCGGCCACGAGGTCGTGGTCAGTTTCGAGCCCGGCGCGACCGCGGTCGGCGCCCGGCTGCGCGAGATCCTGCTCGACAAGGACACCGGCGAGCTCGCGCCGATGTCCGAGGCACTCTTGTACGCCGCGGACCGCGGGCAGCACGTCCTGGATGTCGTGCGGCCAGCGCTCGAGCGCGGTGCGATCGTGATCTCCGACCGGTACGTCGACTCCTCGATCGCCTACCAGGCGGGTGGCCGGCAGCTGCCGGTCAGCGACATCCGGCGGCTCTCCACGCTTGCCACCGGCGGCCTGCGCCCGGACCTCACCATCCTGCTCGACATTGCGCCCCGGGTCGGCCTGTCCCGATTGACCGGCCCGGCCGATCGGCTCGAGTCCGAGACGCTGGAGTTCCACCAGCGGGTCCGGCGGACGTTCCTCGATCTCGCCAGCCAGAGTCGCGAGCGCTATGTCGTGCTCGACGCGACCTTGACCGAGGACCAGATCTTCACCGTGGTCATGGCCCGGACCGCGCGGCTGCTGCCGTCCACCAGCGGACGCGTCGCGGAGCGGCGGCCGCTGGCCGACGTCCGGCCGTGAGCACGTTCGACGCCCTCGTCGGCCAGGACCCAGTCGTCGACGAGCTGACGAGTGCGGTCGAGGCCGCCCAGGCGGTCGTGCGTGGTGACCCGGACGTGCGGATGGCCCATGCGTGGTTGTTCACCGGGCCGCCCGGGTCCGGCCGGTCGGTGGCGGCCCGCGCGTTCGCCGCCGCGTTGCAGTGTCGTGACGGCGGCTGCGGCACCTGTCATGAATGCCGTACGGCGATGTCGGGCACCCACGCCGACGTCGAAATCGTGTTGCCGGCCGGTTTGTCCTACAGCGTGGCCGAGACCCGCGAGCTGGTGGCTCGGGCTGCGCTGGCGCCGACCCGCGGGCGCTGGCAGGTCACGATCGTCGAGGATGCCGACCGCTTCACCGAGCAGGCGCTGAACGCATTGTTGAAGTCGCTCGAGGAGCCGCCGCCGCGCGGGGTGTGGTTGCTGTGTGCCCCGTCCACCGAGGATCTCCTGCCGACCATTCGGTCCCGCTGCCGGGTCGTGACGCTGCGGATCCCGTCGAGCGCCGCGGTAGCCGGATATCTCGAACGCGAAGGCGTCGAGCCGGCCGTGGCCGGGTTCGCCGCCCGTGCCTCGCAGGGTCACATCGGCCGGGCCCGCCGGCTGGCCATCGACGCGGAGGCGGCTCGCCGTCGCCGGGAGGTCCTCGAGCTGCCGATGCAGGTCGAGCGGGTCGGCAGCTGCTTCGCTGCGGCCGAGCGGCTGGTCAACGCGGCGAAGGAGGAGGCCGCCGCGGTCAGCGATGCACTCGACGGCGACGAGAAGGCCGCGCTTCGCGAGGCGCTCGGCGACATCGGTGGCCGCGGCGTTGCCAAGCCGCGTGGCGTTGCCGGCGCGATCTCGGAGCTGGAACGCCGGCAGCGCTCGCGAGCGACTCGCACGCAGCGGGACGCACTCGACCGTGCGCTCGTCGATCTGGCCTCGTTCTACCGTGACGTGCTCGTGCTCCAGCTCGGCGCACCGGTCGAGACGATCAACGCCGATCTCGACGCGACCCTGGCGAAGCTGGCCGCGGCGGCTTCGCCCGAAGCGACGTTGCGCCGGATCGAGGCCGTCCTTGCCGCCCGGGAGGCGATCGAGACCAACGTCGCGCCGCTGCTCGCCGTCGAGGCGATGGCGATCTCGCTGCACACCGGCTGATTGACTTGGTCGCGGTTCGGTCGTTGCGGGCGCCGTACGCTTCCTTCGTGGCGTATGACTCGTCGTCCCACCCCGGAGCGTCGTCATCCGGCGTCTGATCCTCGGCGTGTCTCTCGTCGCCGTCGCGACGGCCGGTTGCACGACGTCCGGCTCGTCGCCGTCCACGCCACCCAGTACGTCGAGCCGGCCGCCGGCCGCGGTCACCGCCTCACCCCCCGACCTGCAACGCTTCTACACCCAGCGGTTGGCCTGGCAGCCGTGTGACAACAGCTTCCAGTGCTCGAGCCTGCTGGTGCCGCTCGACTACAGCCACCCGAGTGGCGCGACGCTGCACATCGCGGTCGTCCGGCAGCCGTCGTCCGGAAGCCACGAGGGCTCGCTGATCATCAATCCGGGTGGGCCGGGCGCGTCCGGGGTCAGCTTCGAGGAGGAGGCCGCGTCGGCGTTCTCGGAGCTGACCGACCACTACGACCTGGTGTCGTTCGACCCGCGCGGGGTCGGGGAGTCCGACCCGATCCGCTGTCTGTCGTCGGCGCAGCTCGACACATACATCAACACCGACCCCGTGCCGGCCAACGCGACGCAGCTCGCTGCGGTGGTCAACGAAGCGAAGCTCTTTGCCAACGACTGCTACAAGCGAAACGGAAGCTATCTCGACCATGTCGGCACGATCGACCAGGCGCGAGACATGGACGTGCTGCGGGCCGCGCTCGGTGATGCCAAGCTCACGTACTACGGCGCTTCCTACGGCACCTATCTGGGTGCGAAGTATGCGCAGCTGTTTCCGACCCACATCCGGGCCATGGTGCTCGACGGTGCGCTGAACCCGGACGAGCCAGTGACGCAGGAAAACCTTGTTCAGGCCAAGGGATTTCAGACCGACCTCGAGGACTTCCTCGCGGCCTGCGTCCGTTCCGGCTCATGTCCGCTGGGGTCCACCGATGCCGGTGCGCTCGCCGATGTCGACGCGCTGCAGGCCCGGCTCACCGCGACGCCGGAGAACGTCAACGGGCGTGAGCTCGGTGCAGGCGAGTTCTTTGAGGGGCTCGCAGCCGGGTTGTACTCGCCGAGCGACTGGCCCGACTTGTGGAAGACCCTCGGCGATGCTCAGTCCGGTGACGGCACCAATCTGTTGTTGTTCGCCGACTCGTTGACCGAGCGACAGTCCGATGGCAGCTACACCAACCTGGTCGAGTCCAACATGGCAATCAACTGCATCGACCGGCCGTCGCCCCGGTCGGTGTCGACGTACGTCGCCGACGCGAAGGCGTTCGCCAAGCAGGCGCCGGACTTCGGGGCAGCGATCGAGTACGGTTCGCTGCCCTGCGCGTTCTGGCACGTGCCACCGGTCGAGCAGCTGCATCCGGTCACCGCGCCCGGTGCGCCGCCGATCCTCGTGATCGGCACGACCCGTGACCCGGCCACGCCGTACGTCTGGGCTCAGGCGCTGGCCAAGCAGCTGTCCTCGGGTGTGCTCCTGACGTACGTCGGAGACGGCCACACCGCCTACCTCCGGCATGACGCCTGCGTCGATGCGGTCGTGCGGAGCTACGTCGACGACCTCGTGACACCGAAGCCGGGGACGACCTGCGGATAACGCCGTGATCCCGTCGACCCGGCCCGGCTACACTCGCTCGCGTTGCGCCGCTCGCCCGGCGTACGCCGCCTTAGCTCAGTCGGTAGAGCGATTCACTCGTAATGAATAGGTCGTCGGTTCGACTCCGACAGGCGGCTCGACCACGTGCCGGCGCGGGCACCCTTCGAGGAAGCCTCGGCATTCGGCTGTCGCGGCTTCCGCTGCGGGCTTACGCTTCGGCCCGTGCGAGGACGTCGTGTGCTGACGGTGTTGGTGGCCCTGCTGCCCTCGGTCGTCATCGCGGCGGCCTCGGGTGGACCGGCGCTTGCCGACGGTGCGCGCGCGAAGCAGCCGGTCGAGGTCGTGGTCCACTCGGACGAGCAGAAGCTGGTGTCCTCGACCGGGAAGACGCTCTACCTCGAGGTCGAGGCGGAGAGCGACGCCTTCCACGACCAGCCTCCCAGCTCCGAGTTCTTGTTCTACGTCGCGGCAAACTCCGGCGAGGAGCATGACTGGAACTGGTCGAACATTGCGACCGGGGACCTGACGTATGACGGGACGGTGGGAGCGGGCTCGATCCTGACCGAGACCCAGCTCGACTCGTGGGGGTCGGTTGATCTGACCATCGCGCCGCGGTCGGCCAGCCCCACCACGAGCTGTGGAGGGGACGAGCAGGACTGGGCGGTCACCCTGAGCGGCACGCTGTGGTTCAACACCCATACCGCGGCTTGGGGTGCTTTCGGCACGATGACGGTGCCGTTGACGTTCTCCGTTCGGGCAGAGGCCGACGAATACCTGAGCACCAAGGCGCTGCAAGGGTCTTGCAGCACCACCACCGAACCGCGCTGCAACGGACAGGTGAGCTGGGACGACGGCGGTGGGTGGCACGGTGGAACGAATGGACAGTCCGTGCGGCACGACGGCGTCGTCGGGGGGCAGTTGTTCTACTTCTTCACCCACACGTTGGACGGCGGAAACGGGCCGCAACGAGACGACCTCGCCTTCCTTCCCACCATCCGCCCACCGAAGGTGGTGACCACGGCGCACGGCAAGACGAAGGTGGTGGTGCAGGTGCGCAACCATCACCTGTTCACCGGCTCGGCAACCCTGACCGGGATCGGGCGTCCGGTGGTGCGCAAGAACGAGTGCCGTGGGGGCACGACCAGCGACTGGAACGCGAGCTACACCCCCGGACCGAATCCGCTCACCGTTCACCTGGCGATCGGTGGCGACTACACCCACCCGGCCCGCAAGAGCGGAGCCAGCTTCACCATCGAGTCGCACTGAGCGCTCGCTTGTAGCCTCGGGGGCGTGACCGAGCCGCACTACAAGAAGCCTGACTGGTTCACCAACCATGTCTTCAACCCGACCGTCGCGGGCCTCACCCGGATGGGCGTGAGCGTCTGGGGCTCGCGGGTCCTGGAGGTCCGGGGCCGCACCAGCGGCGAGCCGCGCCGGACACCGGTCAACCTGCTGACCTTCGACGGTGCGCAGTACCTCGTCGCGCCTCGGGGTGAAACCCAATGGGTGCGCAACCTGCGGGTCGCCGGAGACGGCGTACTCCTGGTCGGCCGGCGCCGGCAGCAGTTCACCGCCGAGGAGCTGCCGGATGGCGAGAAGCCCGACGTGCTGCGGGCGTACCTCAAGCGCTGGAAGGCCGAGGTCGGCGTCTTCTTCGACGGCGTGAGCGCCACCTCGACCGACGCCGAGCTCGACCGGATCGCTCCCCGCCACCCGGTCTTCCGGATCACCTCGAAGTAGCGCCGGTAGTGAGAGGCAGCTCGCAGCTCGGCCCGCGAGAGCGCGAAAACGCCTGGAAATCACTCGATGGTGGCAGCGTCGACGTCCTCGTCGTCGGTGGTGGCGTGGTCGGCAGCGGGGCCGCGCTCGACGCGGCGACCCGCGGGTTGAGCACCGCGCTGGTCGAGGCCCGGGACATCGCGAGTGGCACGTCGTCGCGGTCGAGCAAGCTCTTCCACGGCGGGCTGCGCTATCTCGAGCAGTTCGACTTCGGCCTGGTGCGCGAAGCGCTGCACGAACGTGAGCTGGTCCTGACCCGGCTCGCCCCGCATCTGGTGAAGCCGGTCTCGTTCCTCTACCCGCTGACCCACTACGGCTGGGAGCGGGTGTACGTCGGCGCCGGCCTTGCGTTGTACGACGCGATCGGCGGCGCCCGATCGTTGCCGCGGCACGAGCATCTGACCCGGCGTGGTGCTCGCGCGTTGGCCCCGGCGCTGCGGAACGACGCCCTCGTCGGCGGCATTCGCTACTACGACGCCGAGTGCGACGACGCCCGCTACACCTTGACGCTCGCCCGCACGGCCGCGTCGTACGGCGCGGTGGTCCGATCGTCGACCGAGGTCGTCGGGTTCGTTCGAGAGGGCGGCCGGATCACCGGCGCGGAGCTGCGCGACACCGAGACCGGGGCGACCTGCACGGTGCGCACCGGCGTGGTGATCAATGCGACCGGGGTCTGGACCGACGACGTCCAGCGGCTCGCCGACTCGCGCGGGGAGTTCAAGGTGCGGGCGTCGAAGGGCATCCACATCGTGGTGCCCCGCGACCGGATCTCCTCGACGACCGGGCTGATCCTGCGGACCGATGTGTCGGTGCTGTTCGTGATCCCGTGGGGCGACTACTGGATCATCGGAACGACCGACGACGACTGGAACCACGACAAGGCGCATCCGGCCGCGAGCCGCGTCGACATCGACTACCTGCTCCACCACGTCAACCGGGTGCTTGCGGTTCCGCTGACGCGCGACGACATCTCCGGGGTGTACGCGGGGTTGCGGCCGCTGTTGTCCGGCGAGCACGAGGAGACCTCGCAGCTCTCGCGTGAGCACGCGATCAGCCGATCGCCGCGCGGCATGGTGTCGGTGGCCGGCGGGAAGTACACGACGTACCGGGTGATGGCGAAGGACGCGGTTGACGCCGCGGTCGACGACCTCGGCCGCCACACGCCGTCCTGCGTCACCGAGCACGTCCGCCTGCTCGGTGCCGACGGCTATCACGCGCTGGCCAACCAGGTGGAGTCCCTGGCCGCCGATCTCGACCTGCCGCGCTGGCGGATGGATCACCTGCTCAACCGCTACGGCGCCATGGTGTACGACGTACTGGCGCCGGCCCGCGACGATCCGGGGTTGCTCGAGCCGGTGCGCGGGGCCGGCCTCTACCTGATGGCCGAGGTCCGCTACGCGGCCACCCACGAGGGCGCGCTGCATCTCGACGACGTGCTGGCCCGGCGGACCCGGATCTCGATCGAGACGACGCATCGCGGGGTCGAGTCCGCGCGCGGGGTGGCCTCGCTGCTGGCGTCGGTGCTCGGGTGGGACGACCCGACCAGGGAGCGCGAGGTGGCGACGTACTTCGGCCGGGTCGAGGCCGAGCGGTTGTCGCAGGAGCAGACTGACGACGCGAACGCCGACGCCTGGCGGCTGCTCGCGCCCGACACTCGCCAAACCATCACCGACTCCCGCTAGGGCCGCGCGCATGGCCCATGCGTGGTGCTAGGTGCGGCGGTTGCGGACGGCGCGTACGCCGCGCCAGATCCCGTATCCGACTCCCGTCGAGGCGGCCGCCCCGACGGTCAGGAACGCGATCGACAGCCCTGGCCGCGCGCCGCTGATCGCGCCCCGAGCCGGTACGGCGGCCCTCGACCGCACGCTGCGCTGGTCGGCGCGGGCGAGCAGGTCCTCGAGCAGCCCGGGCGGCGGCTGGGGCGGCTGGGTGCGTAGCGAAGCCAGCGCCTCGGCGAGCTGCTCCTGGCGAGCGAGCTCGGCGGAGCAGTCCGAACAGCGGCGAAGGTGCGCGCGGGTCACGTGCAGCGACCAGCCGGACAGCTCGCCGGCGGTCAGCGCCGGGAACTGCGAGCGGGCCTCGCGGCAGAACCGCGGCGGCTCGCGGTTGTCGGTCATGCCGGCTCGCCGAATGAGTCGTCGCTGCCGATGACGAGGGCGCGCAGGCGGGTGTGAGCGCGATGCAGTCTCACCTTCACGACGGTCTCGGTGACCCCGAGCAACTCCGCCACCTCTTTCGTCGACAGTCCCTCGATGTCTCGCAACACCACCACGGCCCTGGCGTCTTCCGGCAAGGTGGCGAGGGCGGCCTCCGATCGCGCGGCGAGGTCGGCCGTGGCGGCGAGCTCGTCCGGCTGTGGACCCCGGGCAGCGAGCGCCGATTCGTCCGCGGGCAGCCCGAACGGCGCGTGCCCGGCGACCAGGCCGGCTTCCCGGGCCCGCGAGCGCTTGCGAAGCATGGTGAGGCAGACGTTGACGGTGACCCGATGCAGCCAGGTGCCGAAGGTCGAGTCACCGCGGAACCCGAGCACCGACTTCATCACCCGCACGAACACCTCCTGCGTCGCGTCGGCCGCCTCGTCCGGATCGGCGAGCATCCGGCGAGCCAGGGCGTAGACATCGGCGTACGTCGCCCGGATCAGCGCGTCGAGGCCCCCCGCCTCGCCGCGCTGGCAAGCCCGTACAAGTGCCGGGTCCACCTCCACTGTTGGCTTCGACTCCTTTGCACTCGGATCCGTTACCAGGACATCGACCGAAATTGGTCGGTAACCAAGGCTGCGCCGCGAAGTCAAAACAGGTGAAGCGGCGCGCCGTGCGTCGCGGAGAAGGAGTAGTCCGATGTACGCATTCGTCGTGTTCGTGGGTCTTGCACTCGCGCTCGCCGTTGTGGGCGAGGTGCTCGGCGAGGTGCTTCCCGTCAAGGCCCCGAAGGCGCTCACGACCACGTTGTCGGTCGGGATCGCGATCCTCATCGCCTGGGCTCTGGACTGGTCGGTCTTCCGCGCGTTCGGGCAGCCGCTGCGCGAGGCGTGGATGAACCCGGTTGCCACCGGCGTCGTGTTGGTCGGCATGGGTGCCGCCATCCGCGCGCTCGTGGGCAACCTCGGCCTGAGCATCTCGATCGGCTCCAAGTCGAAGACCGCGTAACGCTCCGGACGCCTCGGCGTCACTCGAGCAGCCCGCCCGCCGTACTGAGATTCCCCGGTACGGCGGGCGGATCGCGTTCTGCGGGAGCGCTGCCTTCAGTGGCCGGCGTCGGTCAGCCGCTGCCGCGACGCCACGATCTCGGCTTCGGCGTCGTCCCGCCCGGCCCAGTGCGCACCTTCGACGCTCTTGCCGGGCTCGAGGTCCTTGTAGACCTCGAAGAAGTGCTGGATCTCCAGCCGGTCGAACTCCGGCATGTCCTCGACGTCGCGCAGGTGCTCCTGGCGCGGGTCGTTGGCCGGCACGCACATGACCTTGTCGTCGCGGCCCTTCTCGTCGGTCATCCGGAACATCCCGATCGCCCGGCACTTGATCAGGCAGCCCGGGAACGTCGGCTCGGGAAGCAGCACCATCGCGTCGAGCGGATCGCCGTCCTGACCGAGGGTGTCCTCGATGAAGCCGTAGTCGGCGGGGTACTGCGTCGAGGTGAACAACGTGCGGTCCAGCCGGATCCGGCCGGTCTCGTGGTCCATCTCGTACTTGTTGCGGTGACCCTTCGGAATCTCGATCGTGACGTCGAACTCCACGCGGGCTCCTATCGGCTCGTCAGGTTCACCACGTAGTGTCCCGCGAGGTGCGTACCTCTCGGCTGGTGACCCTCGCGGCGGCGCTCGCCGTGACCGCGGGCGTCGGCGCCGGGTACGTCGTCACCCGCAACCACTCTTCGTCCCACGCCGCTGCGGCGCCGTCGACGTCACCCTCGACCTCGCCGATGACGGTTCCGAGCAGCCCGCCGCCCCGTGGCCCGGTCCTGGCCGGCCTCGCGGCTACTGCCCCGGTCCCGGCCGCCGCTGGGGTCGCGGCGGACCTGCAGGGCGCGGCGCAGACCGTGGCCGGGAGTGCCGAGCTGGTGGGCGAGGTGGTCGACGCCGACACCGGCGTCCGGTTGTGGTCGCGCGGTGCAAGTCAGCCCACGGCGCCGGCGTCGACGACGAAGCTGCTGACCGCGGCGGCGGCGCTGACCGCGCTCGGGCCGGACTTCCGGATCGCGACTACCACCAGGCGGGCCGGGCACACCGTCTACCTGGTCGGCGGCGGCGATCCGACCGTGGTGCAGAGCCCCAGGTCCTCCTACAGCCCTCGCTATCCGCGTCCGGCGTCGCTCGCCGACCTCGCCCGGCGCACGATCGCCGCCCTTGGTGGCGTTCATCGGGTCCGGTTGCGGCTGGACACCAGCGCGTGGTCGGGCCCGACGATGGCGGTCGGCTGGAAGCCGAACTACGTCACCGAAGGTGATGTCACCCCGCCGAGCCCGCTCGAGCTCGACGAGGGCCGGGTCAACCCGCACGACGAGTTCGCGGCCCGGACCGAGACTCCGGCGGCACAGGCCGGGGCGGCGTTCGCCACCTTGCTGGCCAAGGGTGGCGTGCAGGTGATCGGCCCGGTAACCGCGGGTACGGCGGCACCCGGCTCGGTCCCGCTGGCCAGCGTCTCATCGCCGCCGCTCGCCGAGCTGGTGCAGCGGATGCTGACCGAGAGCGACGACGACCTCGCCGAAGCCCTTGGCCGGGCGGTCGCGATCCACGACCAGCTGGCCCCGACCTTCCTCGGTGCAGCCACCGCGGTGGAGCGCCAGGTGCGCGCCCTCGGCATCCCGGTCCAGGGGGTCTCGCTCCAGGACGCCAGCGGGCTGTCGCACCGCGACCGGATCACTCCCGCGGTGCTGGTGGGCGTGTTGCGGGCGGCGGTCGCACCCTCGGATCGGGCGTTGCGCCCGATCCTCGAAGGGCTGCCGATCGCCGGGCTCACCGGCACGCTGGCCACCCGCTACCGCGACTTGCCCGCCGCCAAAGCGGCTGGCGTGCTGCGCGCCAAGACCGGCACGTTGACCGGCGTCAACGCACTTGCCGGGCTGGTCGTCGACCGCAGCGGGCGGCTGCTGATCTTCGCCTTTCTTGCCTCGCACGCGCCCGATCCCGGGCTGACGGTTCCCGCGCTCGACCGGATGGCGGCGCGGTTGGCGCGATGTGGCTGCGCCGGCTGACGGCGTACCCGTTGAGGGGTGACGTCGCCGCGAAGCGGTGCCGTCGGGTCAGGCTCGGGGCGTAGGTTCTACCCCGTGCAACTGGTGGACTGGCGACTGGCCGCGGCAACCGGCACCCGGCTGGTGCCACCGGGCCCCACGATTGCCCTCGCCGACGCTCTCGCCACGGTCGAAGACCTGCACCGGATCGCCGACACGGCAGACCAGCACGTGGCGCGGGTGACCGGCCTCGACGCCGCCAGCAAGTCCGCGGCGACCGTCGTGGTCGATCGGCCGGACTGGATCCGGGCCAACGTCGAGAGCTTCCAGGTCCTGGTCGACCCGATCATCGAGGCGCTGATGACGAGCAAGTCGGTCAACCCGCCGGGCGCGCTGGCGGCCGCGATCGGGTCGCGCGTGGCCGGGATCGAGGTCGGTGTGGTGCTGAGCTACCTCGGCACCAGGGTGCTCGGCCAGTTCGAGCTGCTCGGCCCGCCGCGCAGTGCTGCCGGCGAGCATGCGCCGGGCCGGCTGACCCTGGTCGCGCCGAACATCGTCGCCGCCGAGCGCGCTCTCCAGGTGCAGCCGGCCGACTTCAGGCTGTGGGTGTGCCTGCACGAAGTCACCCACCGCACCCAGTTCGGGGCGGCGCCGTGGCTGCATGCGCATGTGCAGGACCTGCTCCGTGAATACCTGCTCGCCTCGGACCTCGACACGAACGTCGTCCTCGAGCGGTTGAGGCAGGCGCTGTCCGGCCTGGCGCAGGTCGCGCGCGGCCAGCGTGAGGCCAGTCTCGTCGAGCTGATCCAGACCCCGGCCCAGAAGGAGATCCTCGACCGGATCACCGGCTTGATGAGCCTGCTCGAGGGCCACGCGGACGTGGTCATGGACACCGTCGGCCCGTCGGTGGTGCCCTCGGTGGCAACGATCCGGGCCCGATTCGATCGCCGGCGCCGCCAGGCCAACCCGCTCTCGCGGATCGTCCGGCGCCTGCTCGGGCTGGAGATGAAGCTCAAGCAGTACGCCGAAGGCGCGGTGTTCGTTCGGGCCGTGATCGACGAGGTGGGGATGCCCGGCTTGAACACGGTCTGGACCGCGCCCGGCCAGCTCCCGACCGCGGCGGAGATCCGCGACCCCAAACTCTGGCTGAAGCGGGTCGGCCTGCCGCCGGCGGTGAGTGCATGAGGGTGGAGCCGGCGGTCGCCGCGATCAGGCTCGCGGTGCGCGAGTGCCTGACCGACCTGCCGAGCGGTGAGCTGGTCCTGGCCGCGGTCAGCGGCGGCGCCGACTC
>CAYNDD010000027.1:0-19886 GCA_964395425.1 uncultured Frankiaceae bacterium | reverse complement strand
ACCCCGCCGACGGTCAATGTCGACCGGCTGAGCTACCGCCACTACGACGGGACGACGGCCGGGTCCGAGGTCACGCTGCCCAGCAGCATCCCGTGGGGCTCGATCCGAGGTGCGTTCACCGTCAACGGTGAGCTCGTCTACGGCAAGGGTGACGGCAACCTCTACGAGCGGACCTACAACGGCTCGACCTTCGGTCCGGAGGTCCTGCTCGACCCGTGGAACGACCCGACCTGGGACAACGTCCAGACCGGCTCCGGCCAGACCTATCAAGGGGCCGAGTCGCAGTTCGGGGCCGAGATTCCGTCGGTCACCTCGATGTTCTTCACCAACGAGCGGCTCTACTACACCTTGGCCAACAACCCGACCATGTACTGGCGCTGGTTCGAGCCGGACGACGGCATCGTCGGCTCGGACGAGTTCACCGTGAACGACGGCGAGAACTGGTCCGACGTCGCGGGCGCCTTCCTGTCCGGCAACACGCTCTACTACGCCGACAAGGCCACTGGAGAGCTGTTCTCGATCGCGTGGAACGGCACCCAGGCGACCGGTTCGCCGAGTGTCGCGGACACGTCGACCGACTGGGCCAGCCGCGGGATCTTCATGCTCGCGGACGCTACCAACCCGAATCAGCCTCCGGTGGCGGCCTTCACCGCGACCTGCTCGGCGACGTCGACGGCGTGCACGATGGATGCCTCGGCCTCGAACGATCCGGATGGAATGATCACGGATTACGCGTGGGACTTCGGCGATGGCACGTCCGAGCATCACCCGGACGCCACGGTGTTCTCCCATGACTTCGGTACGGCGGGCAAGTACACCGTGACCCTGACTGTGACCGACAACGACGGAGCGACCTCGACCAAGACCGAGACGGTGACGGTCGGCGAGACGACGCCGGTCCCGACGTTCGCCGGTGCGACGACCGCGTGCGGTCCTGGCACTGGTGCCTGCGGGAGCAGCCCGACGACCAACGTCGCGGTGCCGTCAAGCACCGCGAAGGGTGACGCGCTGTTGATGTACGTCACGTGGCCGACCAGCACGACGGTCACTGCGTCGGTTCCGGCCGGTTGGCACCAGCTCGGCACCGACGTCAGCAGCCCGCTGGAGACGGACGTCTACTACCGCACGGCGACCGGTGCCGATGTCGGCACCAACGTCACGGTGACGTTCAGCGCCAAGACCCATAACTCGGTGACCCTGGCCGACTACAGCGGTGCGGACTCGAACACCATCGAGGCCTTCGCCAAGTCGGGCGACTCCAGCACGGCGTCGCACACCACACCGATGGCAACGGTGTCGACCGACGGCAGCCTGGCGGTGTCGTACTGGGCTGACAAGTCCTCCTCGACCTCAGCCTGGACTCCGCCGGGGACCGTGACGAGCCGCGCAACGTTCTTCGACACGGGCACCGGGTACGTCACCTCGCTGCTCGCCGACTCCGGGTCGACGGTCAACAGCGGCTCATACGGTGGCAAGACGGCGACGTCGAGCCCCGGAACGAGCGGCAAGGGCACGGAGTGGACGATCATCCTGGCGCCGGCCGGCACGACCAACGCTCCGCCGGTCGCCGCGTTCACCTCGAACTGCAACACGTCGTTGCAGTGCACCTTCGATGGCTCGAGCTCCTACGACCCGGACGGCACCGTGAGCACCTGGGCGTGGACCTTCGGTGACGGCAACACCCAGGCTGCGAGCGGCTCGTCGAGCGCGTCGAACACCTACGCGGTGCCGGGCACCTACCCGGTGACCCTGACGGTGACCGACAACGGCGGCGCGACGAACTCGGTGACGCAGTCGGTGAACGTCTCCGGTCCGGTGCAGAACATCGGGTTCGGCGGGACCAACACCTTCGACGGGACCAGTACCGGGCCGTCAGTGTCGGTTCCGAACTCGACGGCAATCGGCGACACGTTGCTGCTGTTCGCGTCCTACGCCTCGACGTCGATCACCGCGACGACGCCGTCCGGCTGGACGCTGGTCGGGACGAAGACCGGCAGCAACCTCACCAGCCTGGTCTACGAGAAGTCGGCCACGGCCGGTGATCTCGGGTCGAGTGTGCCGGTCGCACTCTCCGGCTCGGTCAAGGCAAGCCTGACGATTGCCGACTACGCGAACGCGGCGGCCTCGCCGATCGAGACCAGCGCATCTGCGACCTCGACCGGCACCTCGCACACCGCGCCTGCGGTGTCGGGCCTGGTCAGCGGCACGTGGGTAGTCTCGTACTGGACTGACAAGTCCTCGACCACGTCCCTGTGGACGCTGCCCGGTGGGGTGACCCAGCGGGCGACGGTCTACGGTTCGTCGGGCGGTGCGATCAGCGCGGCGCTCGGTGACTCGAACGGCGCGGTCAGCGGCAGTTACCCGGCTCAGACAGCGACGACGAACGTGTCGAGTGGTGCGGCGGTCCAGTGGACCATCGCACTGTCGCCCGCGTCATAGGGATCCAGCAAGGGAGAGCGTGAATGCGCGGGAGACGTCGGCTACGCTCGCGCGCGTTCACCTCTCGCCTCTGGATCGTCCCGCTCGCAGGTCTCGGCCTCATCACGTCGAGTGCGTTGTGGGCGGCGCCGGGCGCAGGAGCCTTCCAGGCTGACCAGCACAGTGTGGTCAGTGCGGTACCCGCGGCGAACACCCCGGACATCAATGACGGCGTGGTCTTCGCGATCGGCCAGGTCGGACCGAAGGTCATCCTTGGTGGCAGCTTCTCGTCGGTGCGGCGGGCGGGCAGCAGCACGGTCTATCCGCTGCGATACACGATGGCATTCGATCCCCGGACCGGTGCGGTGGATCACACCGGCTTCACCCCGATCGTCAACGGCATCGTCTACACGGTGATCCCCGGTCCGGCCCGGAACGAGGTGTACATCGGTGGTGCGTTCACCACCGTCAACGGGCGCAAGATGACAGTGGCGCTTCTGAAGACCACGACCGGTGCGGTCGTGTCGTCGTGGCGACCGACGCCGATCGCCGGCGAGGTAAACCGACTGGTTCTCTCGCACGGCCGGCTGTATGTCGGCGGCTACCTGTCGAAGGTCGGTGGCCGCGGCAACCACTATCACCGGGATCTGGTGGTGGTCAACCCGAAGACCGGCAGGATCAGGCCCTACCTGCGGCTCACCTTCACCGGGCATCACTCCTACGGCTCGAAATGCAACCCCGCCAAGGCGAAGTGCGCACCCGGCCGGCTGGGTATCAAGGCCTTCGACGTCAACCCGGCCGGCACCAAGCTGGTTGCGGTCGGGAACTTCACGAACATCTCCGGTTCGCAGCGCGACCAGGTGGCGCTGATCGATCTGCGCAGGTCCTCGGCCGTGGTCGACCCGAAGTGGAACACCCTGGCCTACACCGCCACCTGCCTGGAGCACTCGTTCGACAGCGATGTCCGCGACGTTCAGTTCTCGCCGAACGGGTCGTACTTTGTCGTTGTCTCGGCGGGCGGCGTCGGCACGAACAGCGACGGCACGCGGTCGAGCTGCGACGCAGCGGCGCGGTTCGCCACGAACGGCCGAGGCCACAACGTGCGCCCGACCTGGATCGACTACACCGGCGAGGATTCACTGTGGTCGGTCGCCATCACCGGCCAAGCGGTCTATGTCGGAGGCCACCAGCGGTGGATGAACAACACCTTCGGCCACAACGCGGCCGAAGGCGGTGCGATCCCGCGTCCGGGGATCGCCGCGCTCAGTCCGCAGAGCGGCCTGCCGTTGTCCTGGAATCCGGGTCGCGACCCGCGAGGGAACGGCGCCTTCGCGCTGCTTGCCACCTCGACCGGGCTGTGGATGGGCAGCGACACCAACTACATCGGACCGGGCAAGTACTTCCGTGCCAAGGTGGCGTTCTTTCCCCTCGCGCACGGGACGGTGGTCCCGCCCGACCCGACGCCAAAGGCGCCTGGGCGGATCTATCTGGTCGGTGCCACCGCGAGCGGGGCGCCGGATCCGGATCGACTCGTCTATCGCGAGTTCGATGGTGCGACTGCGGGTGCCGAGGAGCCATTGACGACAGGCATCGACTGGGGCTCGGTCGACGGTGCGTTCGAGGTCGCCGGCAACGTCATCTACGGCGAGTCGGATGGCCCTGGCAGCTCGGGCAACTTGTTCGAACGAAGCTTCAACGGATCGACGTTCGGACCCGAGGTCGAGCTCGACCCGTTCAACGATCCGGTGTGGGACACCATCAAGACCGGGTCCGGTCAGACCTACCAGGGCAAGGCGTCGAGTCTGGCGATCCAGTTCCCGTCGATCACGTCGATGTTCTTCTCGGCCGGTCGACTGTTCTATTCGCTGAAGGGCCAGTCGAAGCTGCACTGGCGGTGGTTCAACCCCGAGTCAGGTGCGGTCGGCGCGGATCAGTTCATCGTTTCCGACCGCCTGGACTGGTCGACGGTCGCCGGTGCGGTTCTGTCCGGGCGCACGCTGTACTACGCGGACAACGCAACGGGTGAGCTGCGATCCGTGCGTTGGACCGGGCTAAGGACCCGCGGATCGAGCCGGCTCGTCAACGACACGACCGACTGGGCCAGCCGAGGGCTGTTCTTGTTGTCAGGTGCGACGAACCCGACCGCAAGGCCGTCTGCGGCCTTCAGCGGCAGCTGTGGGCACAGCGCCACCTGCACGTTCACGGCGACTCCCTGGGTTGACCCCGACGGCGGGGTGGTGAAGTACTCCTGGAACTTCGGCGACCGGGTGGTCACGCCGTTCTCGACGTCGACATCGGTGTCACATCGCTTCGTGGCCAACGGGGTCCATCCGGTGAAGCTCACGGTTCAGGTCACCTCGGGCACGCAAGCTTCGGTTCGCCACTCGGTGACGGTCGCCGCGCCGACCGAGAAGATCCGCTTTGTCGGCACCACGCATGCTCGAGGCGCCGGCGCCAAGGTCAACGTGGCTGTCCCCGGGCGGGCGAAAGCCGGTGACGCACTTCTGATGTTCGGTTCCTACTCGTCCTCGAAGGCCAGGCTCGGAACCCCGAAGGGTTGGCGCCGAATTGGGCTGCGGCGGCGCAAGGCGCTCACCACGGTCGTTTACGAGCGGGTGGCCGGCGCGCATGACGCCGGCCGGAGCGTTTCGCTGAAGTTTTCGAAGCCGGTGAACTCCAGCCTGATCGTTGCTGCCTACCGCCACACCTCCAGCCTGCCGATCGAGGCAGTTGCGTCACGACTCGGCACCACCAAGAGATCGAACTCGGCGCCGGTCCTACGCGGCTTGCCGCCGGGCGGGTGGGTCCTCGGCTACTGGACCCAGATCTCGAACCGGCCGATGACGGTGCGCCCTCCCAAGGGACTAGTCCCGCGGGCGGTTGCCGAAAGCGGTGGCCGTCCGGTGGACGCGGGGATGCTCGCCGATACCGGAACTATCTGCGAGGGCAGGTGCCGGATCGGTTCGGCAAGAGCGCAGCGTCACAGCCTCGCCACCATCCAGTGGGCCGTGGCGATCGCAGCCGCCCTGAAATGAAGTCCGCAACGAGCCGGGTCCTCCGACCCGTAGCCTGAACGGCGATGTCGCTCGCCGCGCTCTCCGACTTTCTCAGCACCGAACCAGCGATCGCCGACCTGCTCGATCGCCTGGGTACGTCGGAGCTGGACCTTTCCGCACCCGCCGGCCTGATGCCGTTCGCGATTGCCGCGCTGGCCGCCCGAGGACGACCGGTGCTGGCGGTCACCGCGACCGAGCGGCAGGGAGAAGACCTGACGACCGCGCTGCGCTCGCTCCTTCCGGCCGAGACGGTCGTGGAGTACCCGGCGTGGGAGACGTTGCCGCACGAGCGGCTCTCGCCCCGGGCGGACACGGTCGGGCGCCGGCTCGCCGTCCTTCGCCGGTTGCACCACCCGAGCGCGGACGATCCGAGCATCGGGCCGGTCAGTGTGGTGGTCGCTCCGGTCCGAAGCCTGCTCCAACCGCAGCCGCCCGGCCTCGGCGACCTCGAGCCGGTCGCCCTGAGGGTCGGCACCCACGCCGACTTCGAGGCGGTCATCCGGGCGCTGTCCGCGATCGCCTACACCCGGGTCGACCTGGTGGAACGGCGCGGTGAGTTCGCGGTCCGCGGCGGCATCCTCGACGTGTTCCCGCCGACCGAGGACCATCCGGTCCGGGTCGAGTTCTGGGGCGACACAGTCGAGGAGATCCGCTACTTCGCGGTGGCCGACCAGCGCTCGCTCGGGGCGGCCGAGCACGGGTTGTGGGCTCCACCCTGTCGCGAGCTGCTGCTGACCGAGCCGGTTCGCGAGCGGGCCCGGGAGCTCGCAGTCCGGCATCCGGAGCTCGCGGAGATGCTCGACAAGCTGGCCGCCGGAATCCCGGTCGAGGGCATGGAGGCACTCGCGCCGGTGTTGCTCGACCACCTCGTGCTGCTCGTCGACGAGCTGCCCGCGGGCACTCACGTCGTCGTGTGTGACTCGGAGCGGGTCCGGTCGAGGGCCACCGACCTGGTGTCCACCAGCCGGGAGTTCCTCGCGGCGTCCTGGGCGGCGGCCGCCGGAGGCGGGCAGGCCCCGATCGACCTCGGCGCCGCGGCGTACCAGACGCTCGCCGACGTGCGCTCGCACGCGCTCGACATCGGGGTGCCGTGGTGGACGGCCAGCCCGTTCATGGCCGACGCCGAGCTCGACCCCGCCTCGGTGACCTCGACGGCTCGGGACGCCGAGTCCTACCGGGGGGACATCAAGGGTGCGCTCGACGACGTCCGGGGCTGGCTGCGCGCCGATTGGCGGATCGTCCTGGTCACCGAGGGCCATGGCTCGGCTGAGCGGATGGTGGAGGTGTTGCGCGGCGAGGACATCGCGGCGCGGCTGGCCGAGTCCCTCGACGCCGAGTTGGCACCCGGCGTCGTGCAGGTGACCACCGGCGGGCTGAACGTGGGCATCACCTCGGAGGCGCTCCGGGTCGCGGTCCTCTGTGAGTCCGACCTCACCGGCGGCCGGCCCTCGATGCGGGACGAAGGGCGGATGCCCAGCAAGCGGCGCGGCACGATCGATCCGATCACGCTGCGGGCCGGCGACATCGTCGTCCACCAGCAGCACGGCGTCGGGCGCTACGTCGATCTGGTGACGCGGAGTGTCGCCGGGGCAACCCGCGAATACCTCGTCATCGAATATGCGCCGAGCAAGCGTGGCCAGCCCGGCGACCGGTTGTACGTGCCGACCGACTCACTCGACCAGGTGACGAAGTACGTCGGCGGTGAGGCGCCGAGCCTCGACCGGATGGGTGGCGGCGACTGGGCGAAGCGCAAGGGCCGGGCCCGCAAGGCGGTGCGCGAGATCGCGGCCGAGCTGATCCGGCTGTACGCAGCGCGAATGTCGGCGCCCGGCCATGCCTTTGCGGCCGACACGCCATGGCAGCACGAGCTCGAGGACGCCTTCGCTTACGTGGAAACCCCGGACCAGCTCGCGGCGATTGACGAGGTCAAGGCCGACATGCAGGCGCCCCATCCGATGGACCGGGTGATCTGCGGCGATGTCGGCTACGGAAAGACCGAGATCGCCGTACGTGCGGCCTTCAAGGCCGTGATGGACGGCAAGCAGGCGGCCGTCCTCGTGCCGACGACCCTGCTCGCCCAACAGCACTTCGCGACCTTCACCGAGCGGTTCGCGTCGTTCCCGGTCGCCGTCCGCGGCCTGTCCCGCTTCCAGACCGACCGCGAGCGCGCCGACATCCTGGCCGGCCTGGCCGACGGCACGGTGGATGTCGTGATCGGCACCCATCGGCTGCTGCAGCCCGAGACCACCTTCCACGACCTGGGTCTCGTGGTCGTCGACGAGGAGCAGCGGTTCGGGGTCGAGCACAAGGAGTTCCTGAAGCGGCTGCGCACCTCGGTCGACGTGCTGACCATGTCGGCCACTCCGATCCCGCGGACGCTCGAGATGTCGATCACCGGTATCCGTGAGATGAGCGTGATCCAGACCCCGCCCGAGGAGCGGCATCCGGTTCTGACCTTCGTCGGCGCCTACGACGAGCGGCAGATCGCCGCCGCGGTCCGGCGCGAGCTGCTCCGCGAGGGCCAGGTCTTCTACATCCACAACCGGGTCGAGTCGATCGAGCGGGCGGCCCGTCGACTGCGCGAGCTGGTGCCCGAGGCACGGATCGAGGTCGCGCACGGCCAGATGCCCGAGCACCAGCTCGAGCGGGTGATGCTCGGGTTCTGGGAGCGCGAGTTCGACGTCCTGGTCTGCACCACGATCGTCGAGAACGGTCTCGACATCTCCAATGCCAACACCCTGGTGATCGAGCGCGGCGACCTGCTCGGGCTTTCCCAGCTGCACCAGCTCCGGGGCCGGGTCGGCCGGGGCCGGGAGCGGGCCTACGCCTACGTGCTCTACCCGGCCGAACGGCCGCTGACCGAGGAGGCGCACGACCGGCTCGCGACCATCGCGGCGAACTCCGACCTCGGCGCGGGGATGCAGGTCGCGATGAAGGACCTCGAGATCCGCGGCGCCGGCAACCTGCTCGGCGGCGAGCAGTCCGGGCACATCGCGGCGGTCGGGTTCGACCTCTACATGCGGCTGGTCGGCGAGGCGGTCGCGGAGTTCAAGGGCGAGCCGACCGACGAGGTGTCCGACGTACGGGTCGAGCTCCCGGTCGACGCGCACCTGCCGCACGACTACGTCCCCGGCGAGCGGCTGCGGCTCGACGCCTACCGCCGGGTCGCCTCGGCGCAGACCGACGCGGACGTCGAGGCGGTCCGGGCCGAGCTCCGGGACCGGTACGGCGAGTTGCCGCCGCCGGTCGACAACCTGCTGGCGGTGGCCGGCCTGCGCTCGTTCGCCCGCGGCTTCGGGGTGACCGAGGTCGCCTCGCAGGGCAAGTACGTGCGCTTTGCACCGCTGGAGCTGCGTGAGTCCCAGACCTTGCGGCTCAAGCGGCTCTACCCGGGCTCGGTCGTCAAACCGGCCTCCGGGATCGTGCTGGTGACCGCGCCGCTGACCGCGCGGATCGGCGGCACGCCGCTGCGCGACCAGGCGCTGCTGGACTGGTGTCGCGAAGTCCTGCAGGTCGTTGTCAGCGACCTCAGCGACAGCCAGGCTAGCCTGGCTTCTCGTGGCTAAACCTTTGCGATTCGCGTCGTTGGCTCTGGTCGGGGTGCTCGGTGTCCCGGTGTTGTCCGCCTGCAGCACGAGTCCCGGCGCGGCCGCCGTCGTGGGGAGCCAGCGGATCACGACCGGCGCCCTCCAGTCGCAGGTCAACGCCTCCCTGTCGGGCGGCAAGCTCGCCGCGCAGCAGGGCTTCAACCGGGCCACCTTCACCCGGCAGCTGCTCGGCCACCTGATCAACGTCGACCTGCTCAACGCGGTTGCGGCGGACCGGCACCTGAGCGTGACCAAGCAGGACATCGCCTCGCAGACCGCGGCCTTCGTCCAGCAGACCGGCAGCTATGCGGCGCTCCAGCAGCAGGCCGCGGCCGGCGGGGTCAGCGCGAGCCAGCTGCCCGGGTTCATCCGCTACGCGGCCCTCGAGCAAAAGCTCAGCAGCGCGATCATCGCGACCCTGACCGCCACGCCGGCGCAGCTGCAGGCGGAGTATCAGAAGGACATCGACCAGTACGACCAGGTGCAGATCGCGCAGATCTCGGTGAAGACGAAGGCGCTCGCCAACCAGATCCTGTCCAAGGTGCGCAAGAAGCCGTCGACGTTTGCCGCGCTCGCCAAGAAGTACTCGATCGACACGACCACCAAGGCCAAAGGCGGGCTGGTCGGGTTCGTCGGCCGGAGCCAGCTGCAGAAGGCGCTCGGCAGCTCGACCGCACCGGTCACTCCAGGGACCTTCGCGATCGCGCACAGCAGCACCGACTTCGTGGTGGTCCACATGATCTCGCGGCGGACGACACCGTTGTCGCAGGTCACCGCCCAGCTGAAGACGGCGCTGTTCTCCAGCCAGGCCAGCACGCTGGTGACCAAGGCGATCTCGGCCGAGGCCACCAAGCTCGGCGTCCATGTCAGCCCGCGCTACGGACGTTGGGACAACACCAACGACGCGGTCGTCGCGACGACGAGCCAGGTGAGCTCCTCCAGCCCCACCGCCAGCTCGACCGGGTGACCCGACTGGTCCTGCTCGCGACCAGCCCGCGGGTCGCGGCCGGTCTGTTGAGTCCCACGGCCTGGCAGACGCTTCAGTCCGGGCCGGTGTATGCGGCCGATCCCGGTGCGCCGCTGGCGGCCGTCCTCGTGGCCGGTGGGCTCGAGGTGCGGGCGCTCGCCCGGCCGGGCTCGCCCGAGCAGGCCGCGCGAGAGTTGCTGTCCGCGGCGGACGAGGCCGGCGCAGCGACCTTTCTGATCGGGCCCGACCCGGGCCGACCGCCGACTGGCGAGATCGTTGCCGCGGTCCTTGATCTGTGCACGGCCAGGCCTGACCTCAGCGTCGAACGGATCGAGGGCAATGGGGAGCTGCCCGGCGCCAGGTTGCTCGATGTGGTGGCGACGATGGACCGCTTGCGTTCGCCCGGCGGCTGTCCGTGGGATGCCGGACAGGATCACCACAGCCTTGCGCCGTACCTGTTGGAAGAGGCCTACGAGGCGTTCCAAGCGATCGAGGACGACGACTCGGCCGCGCTTCGCGACGAGCTCGGCGACGTGCTTCTCCAAGTCGCCTTTCATGCCCGGATGGCCGAGGAGTTGCCGCCGGACCAGCGCTGGTCGATCGACGACGTCGCGAGCGGGCTGGTGGACAAGCTCGTCCGCCGGCACCCGCATGTGTTCGCCGACACCGAGGTCGACGGGGCCGAGGCGGTGAGCGCCAACTGGGAGACGATCAAGGCAGCCGAGCGCGGTGGTGCGTCCGCGCTGGCCAGCGTGCCGCTGGCCGCGCCGGCCCTGACGCTCGCGGCGACCCTGCAGCGAAAGGCCGCCCGGGCCGGACTCACGAGCTCCACCCCGTCGGCCGGCGCCCTCGCGAGCGCGGCTGAGCGGTTCGAGCGCGCACCGTCGGCCGAGTCCGCAGGGGACTTGCTGTGGGCCGCGGTCGAGGCGATGCGGGCGGTCGAGATCGATCCCGAGGCGGCGTTGCGGGCGAGAGCCCGAGCGTTCCGTGACCAGGCGGTCGCTGATGGTGTCGGCTGAACTGCCGTCACATCGGGCGGTAGCCGGCGTGGGCGGGTTACCGCGTTCGGCAAAGCCTCGACGGTAGGCTTTGGGCGCCTGCTTCCCCGCGCTAGGAGCCCCGAACCGACGTGCCCAGTATCACTGGCATCGCTGCCCGCGAGATTCTCGATTCCCGAGGCAATCCGACCGTCGAGGTCGAGGTCCTGTTGGAGGACGGCACGATCTCCCGTGCCGCGGTGCCGAGTGGTGCATCTACCGGCAGTGCCGAGGCGGTCGAAAAGCGCGACGGCGGCAGTCGGTACGGCGGCAAAGGAGTCGAGGCCGGGGTCGCTGCCGTCATCGAGGAGATCGCGCCGCGGATCATCGGTCAGGAGGCGACCGAGCAACGCTTGATCGACCAGACCCTGATCGACATCGATGGCACGCCGGACAAGAGCCGGCTCGGCGCAAACGCGATTCTCGGCGTCTCGCTCGGCGTCGCGCGGGCCGCGGCGGAGACGACCGAGCTTCCGCTGTTCCGCTATATCGGCGGTACGCACGCGCATGTGCTTCCCGTGCCGATGTTCAACATCCTCAACGGTGGCGCGCACGCAGACTCGAACGTCGACATCCAGGAGTTCATGATCGTGCCGCTTGGCGCCCCGACCTTCCGGGAAGCGCTGCGTTGGGGTGCGGAGGTCTACCACGCACTGAAGGCGGTGCTGAAGAGCCGGTCGCTGAGCACCGGGCTCGGGGACGAGGGTGGCTTCGCACCCGACCTCGCGGCCAACCGCGAGGCGCTGGACCTGATCGTCGAAGCGATTACGGCCGCCGGTTACCACCCGGGCACCGACGTTGCGCTGGCCCTCGACGCGGCCGCGAGCGAGTTCTTCACCGACGGCAGCTACCGGTTCGACGGCAAGGCGCGGAGCTCGGCGGAGATGACGGCGTACTACTCCGAGATATTGACGGCGTACCCGATCGTGTCGCTCGAGGACCCGCTGGCCGAAGGCGACTGGGCCGGCTGGCAGGAGCTCACCGCTGAGCTCGGTGACCGGGTGCAGGTCGTCGGTGACGACAACTTCGTCACCAATCCCGAGCGGATCGCGCGCGGCGTGCGCGAGCACACCGCGAATGCGCTGCTCGTCAAGCTGAACCAGATCGGCACGGTCTCGGAGACTCTCGATGCGGTGGACCTCGCGCACCGCAGCGGGTTCAGCTGCGTGTTCAGCCACCGGTCGGGGGAGACCGAGGACACCTCGATCGCCGACTTTGCCGTCGCCACCAACTCAGGCCAGATCAAGAGCGGCGCGCCGGCCCGCGGCGAGCGGGTGGCCAAGTACAACCAGCTCATGCGGATCGAGTCGGCGCTCGACGACGCGGCCCGGTTCGCCGGTTCGACCGCGTTCCCGCGCGCGCGGGCCGGGTCAGGGTCGGCGTGACCCGGACCGGTAAGGCCGGTCGTGCGCCCGGCGCCAAGCGAGCGGCCAAGGCCGGTCCGCGGCGCTCGCGCGCGGCCGCCCCGCCGCGGACGACCACCTCGGAGAACGTGCCGCCGCGCGGGCGGCAGACCGCGCTGACCGCGCGCGCGGCCGTGCTCGTCCTGGCGGTCGCGTCGGTGATGGTCGCGGTCGCGCTTCCGTTGAAGATCTGGCTCGGGCAACGCAGCGACATCTCCTCGTTGGTCTCGCAAACCCAACAGGCACAGGCGAAACTAGGTCGACTCAACGCGCAGGACCGACGCTGGCAGAACCCGGCGTACATCGAGTCGCAGGCCCGCAAGCGCCTGCACTACACCCTGCCGGGGCAGACCACCCGGGTCGTGCTCGGGACGACGAGCACCGGCCGGCACCGGACCGCTGCGCAGGGCGCCGTGGCCTCGAGCGTGCCGTGGTACACGCAGTTCTGGAAGTCGGTCGAGACGGCCGGCGCGCCCACCAGCTCGAGGTGACCGGCAGCCCGGACGTCTCGGGTGCCGATCTCGAGGTCGTTGCCGCGCAGCTCGGCCGGCCACCGCGCGCGACCCGGCGGATCGCCCATCGCTGCCTATGCGGGCAGCCGGACGTCGTCGAGACCTCGCCTCGACTCGCGGACGGCACCCCGTTCCCGACCCTCTACTACCTGACCTGCCCGCTCGCGCGATCAGCGGTGGGACGGCTCGAAGCCAGCGGGCTGATGCGCGAGATGACGGCTCGGCTCGCGACCGACGAGTCCTTGGCGGCGCGCTACCAGGAGGCGCACGAGGACTATCTTGCCCGTCGCAATGCGATCGCCGATCTCGGTACGACGGTGACCGCAGGCGGCATGCCACGCCGGGTGAAGTGCCTGCACGTGCTCGTCGCGCATTCGCTCGCGGTCGGTCCGGGCGTCAACCCGCTCGGTGATGAGGTGCTGGCGCTGCTTCCGCCATGGTGGGCCGATGGTCAGTGCGTCGCCTCGCCGGCAGCGGAGGACGTGGCTGCTTCATGACCAGGGTTGCGGCGCTTGACTGCGGCACGAACTCGCTGCGGCTGCTGGTCGCCGACGTCGACGGCTCGACGCTCGTGGATGTCGTGCGCCGGATGGAGGTCGTGCGGCTCGGCGAAGGCGTCGATCGGACCGGGCAGCTCTCGGAGGCCGCGCTCACGAGGACGTTCGGCGTTCTCGACGACTACGCGGCGGTGATCGCCTCGCACGACGTCGAGCGGGTGCGGATGGTCGCAACCAGTGCCACCCGAGACGCGACCAACCGCGACGTCTTTGTGACCGGCGTCATCGATCGCCTGGGTGTCGCCCCCGAAGTCGTGTCGGGCGAGGAAGAGGCCGCCCTTTCCTTCGACGGCGCGACCCGCGAGCTCGGGAGCGGGTCGCAGGTCGAGCCGCCGTACCTTGTCGTCGACATCGGCGGCGGCTCCAGCGAGTTCGTGCTCGGCGACGCGGCTGGACCGCGAGCGGCCCGCTCGGTCGACATCGGCTGCGTCCGGATGACCGAACGTCACCTACGCGACGATCCGCCGACCGAGACTCAGATCGAGGCCGCCCGGGCCGACATCAACCGGGCGATCGACGACGTCATGACGACGGTGTCGTTCGAGGCGGCGCGGACCCTGGTCGGTCTGGCCGGTTCGGTGACGACCGTGGTCGCCATCGCACTCGGTCTGACGGAGTACGACGCGTCCCGGATCCACCACGCGCGGATCAGCGCGGAGCAGGTCGCCGAGGTCACCCGGCAACTGCTGTCGGCGTCACGAGCCGAGCGGGCTGCGATGCCGATCATGCATCCGGGTCGGGTCGACGTGATCGGCGGCGGTGCTCTGATCCTCGACACCGTGGTGACCCGCGGGGGCTATGACAGCGTCGTCGCGAGCGAGCACGACATCCTCGACGGGATCGCCTTCAGCACGGCGCGAGGATCGGCCGGCCGGCCGGATTAGCGGCTCGACAACTTTTTTCTCGCGGCTGCGATCCAAACCTCCGCCCGCCACGAATCACCGGTGTGTCTGACGTACCGGTAGCCCACTGTCGGCCGGAGGCTGCGATGCCCACCGTCACCAGCTCGTCCCGTCACCGCCGCCGCCATTGGCTTGCGCTGACAGCAGTCGCGGTGCCGTGCGCCGCACTCCTCGCCTTGTCGAGTGCCGGCGTGGCCGGGGCCACCACAGGTGCGCACCCGGTGAGCGTCGGGCTTCCCCCGACCGCGGTCGTGCTCGACCACCAGGCCCACACCGCGTACGTCGCGGTGACGGACGGTGTCTCGAGCCAGATCGCAGTGGTCGACACCGCACACTGCACGCCGGTCGCGAGCACCGGCTGCCCGGGCGCCGTCGCCGCCGTCCATCTCCCTGACGGCGCGGCACCCTCTGCCCTGGCCTTCGACGCCAAGAACCACACCGTGTACGTCGCCGACGCTGACAACGGCGGCGTCGAGATGATCAACGCCGCGACCTGCAGTGCGGCCCACAAGGCCGGTTGCACCGCGGCCCCGAAGGCCATCGGCCTCGGGCTCACCGCGCCGAGTGCCGTCGCCGTCGACACCTCGCACCACGGCGACGCGATCTATGTCGCCGACAGCGGCGACCAGCACGTGCTGATCTTCGGTGGCGCTGCCTGCAACGCGACGAAGACGAGCGGCTGCAAGAAGACCCGGCGGGTGTGGGTCGGCGGTGCACCGGTCGCGATTGCCGTCGATGCTTCCGCAGACACTGTCTATGTCGCGAACGTCTCCGGCGACTCGGTTTCGACGCTCAACCGCACGGTGTGCTCGACGCTGCGCGCCAGCTGCGCGGCGCATCCGCACGCGGTCCGGCTCGGATCCCGCACTGCGCCGGAGGCGCTGCTGATCGACAACGCCGCGCACACTCTGTATGTCGCGGACAGTGGCACGAACGCCGTATCGGTTATCGACACCGCGACCTGCAACAGCGTCAAGCGAAAGACCTGCGGCCAGACTCCGCGCAGCCACCCCGGGTTCAGCGGTGCCGACGGTCTCGCCCTCGCCGCGGGCGGCCGGGTCGCGGTTGCCGCCGGCGCAGGCGATGCGGTGGTCGTGTTCAACGCCGCGTCGTGCGACGCCGCGAAACAGACTGGATGTGGGCACCACACGACCCACAACCTGTCCGGCGCCCCGGTGGGTATCGCCGCAAGCGGTGGTACGGCGTACGCGGCAGACTCGACGACGTCGAGTCTCGACATTCTCGCGGTGTCCTGACCATGCGTGGGATCGCGCGCCGCGCCGCCGGCCCGGACAACGACGTGACCGAGCCGAAGGAGCGCTCAGGGCTCAGTCGCCGATTCTTCCTGACCAGGGGCTCGCTGACCGTGGTGGCGGCGGGCGTCGTGAGCGCCATGCCGGCGCTGCCTGCGGTCGTCACTACTGCGGAGACCGAGGCGCCCGCGGCCGAGTCCGAGGTCGGCGCGGGCGAGACGCTCGCCGAACCGCTCGTCGCGCAGGTCAAGAACCTCCAGACCGGCGAGATGAGCCTCTACTCCGGAACTCGCGAGATCAGCATTCTCGACAAAGGTCTCGCCGCTCGACTCTTCAACGCTGCCAAGTGATCAACCGTCGTATCTCCCTGCCCCGCGGGTCCCGCCCGCACAACTGCCCGAGGTGAGCAATGTCGTCGCACCGTGAAGCTCCGCAGATCTCCAAGGACCCGACCGCCGACAGCACCGACCTTTACGCGTTTGTCAGCCCGGACAAGCCATCGACGGTCACCCTGATCGCCAATTACATCCCGTCGCAGCGCCCTGACGGCGGCCCGAACTTCTACGAGTTCGCCGACGACGTGCTCTATGCCATCAACGTCGACAACGACGGCGACGGCAAGGTCAACCTGGCGTATCACTTCCAGTTCAAGACCGTGAACAACATCCCGTCCTCGTTCCTCTACAACGACGGACCGATTACGCTCTCGGCGCCCGGGACGGCGGGCACGAACTGGAACCGGCAGCAGACCTTCACGCTGACCCGGGTCGACTACCCGAAGAACGGTCCGGCGACGTTCAAGGTGCTTGGCACGGACCTGCTCGTCCCGCCGTGCAACGTCGGTCCGCTGTCGACGCCCGACTACGCCGCGTCGTACCTGCCGAGCAGCGGCACGTCCGCGATCCAGAAGTTCAACGCGCACGGTCACCAGGGAACGGTCTTTGCCGGCCAGCGGGCCGAGGGCTTCTACGTCGACCTCGGCGCCGTCTTCGACCTCGGTGACCTGCGGCCGTTCGCGTCGGCCCACGTCGGCAGTGCGCTGGCGAACATGCCCGGCGTCAACTCGACCGCGAACGTCAATGTCCACTCGCTGGCGCTGCAGGTCCCGATCAAGGAGCTGGTGGCGGGCGGAAAGACGCCGACGTCGACGACCGCGTCGAACGCGGTGATCGGGGTCTGGACCACCGCGAGCCGCCGCAAGGTCACCGTCAACGAGGCCAGGCGCGGCGAGAACGTCGAGGCCGGCCCGCACATCCAGGTCTCGCGGCTCGGCAACCCGCTCGTGAACGAAGTGATCATCGCGATCGAGGACAAGGACTACTGGAACCACCTTGCCCCGACCTCCGACGGCTCGGAGTTCTTCAAGTATTTCGCCAACCCGTTGCTCGCCGAGCTGCTGCCGTCGCTCTACCCGGGTGTCTTCCCGAACCTGGCGGCCTACAACGCCGCGCACCACGGGACCAGCAAGTCGAACGCGGCGCGCCCCGACCTGGTCGCGATCCTGCTCTCGGGCATCCCGAACGCCGTCACTTCCGGCCTCGGTGCGCCCCCGACCAACGTCGGCGGCACTGCGTTGGCCGATCAGCTGCGGCTCAACGTCGCGCAACCGCCGACCGATCCCGGCAGCGCCAACAACCTCGGCTATCTCGGCGGCGACCCGGCCGGCTTCCCGAATGGCCGACGGGTGTTCGACGACGTGGCCACGATCGAGCTGCGGGCGATCGCCGGTGCGACCATCCCGCTGGTCGACGGGTCCTATACCGCTGATGGCGCGGCCGGTGCGGTCAGCTTCGGCCTTACCTCGGGCGGAAGCGACAACTCCGCGATGGGTACCGAGAACTACCTGTCGTCGTTCCCCTACCTCGGTACGCCGTACAGCGGCTTCGCCACCCCATCGGCGACCCAGACCGGGAGCACCGGATGACGGCGACGATGACCGTGGTGGAGACCCTGCCCGAGCCGAGTGGCGTCGGCACCGTGGTCCTCGACATCGGCGGCGAGGTGGGCGCGGCGGTGATCTACCTGCCCGCCTCGCTGGCCGGCGAGGAGATCGAGATCCGCGCGGTCGGTGATCCGTGGACCGGCACCCATGTGGCCGTGCTCGAGCGGGTGCTGCAGAGCGGCTCGGTGTGGGCGGCGGTGTTCTCGGCGCTGCACGAAGGCAGCTACGAGATCAGGGTCAAGGACGCCGATCCGCCTGGTCCGACCGCGCCGGTCGAGGTGGTCGGAGGTCTGGTCGCCACCGTGCACTGGCTCGACGACTGATCGCTGCTCAGGCCCAGTCGCGTCGTACTGTCACCAGCAGGAGTGCCGCGGCCATCAGCCCGGTCGCGACCGCAAGTGCCCAGGCCGGTTCCGCGTGGATCACGAGCACGGCACCGAGCGCAGCGCCACCCAACATGCTGAGCACGGCGAGGATCCGCCGGATCGCGACGCTTGACCCGGCGGTTCGAAATTCGGCGGCGATCCCGGTCAGGGTCATCGTGAGGACGGTGGTCGTCAGGTCGGGCACCTTCAACTCGCGGACCACCGCGTTCTGGACGCCCATCGCGATGGCAAGGTCAGCGGCGATCACGTCGCGAGCCATTTCGGCGAGGGTGCGCCCTTCGGCGGCCGAGATCGTCAACGCGATCACCGCCAGGGCGAGCTCGGCCAGGAGCCCGGCCCGGATGAGCGTGGGCCGGTCCTTCAGCCGAGCGACCAGCCGGCCGGCCGTGGCGGCCCCGACGAGGAAGCCAACGAGCGCGGACAGCGATGCGGCGAGGGAGAAGCCGGGCGCGCCGGCCAGCGCGAATCCCACGAACACGACGTTGCCGGTCATGTTGGCGACGAAGACCCGGCCGAGGGCGAGGATGCTCACGGCGTCGACCAGTCCGGTGACCACCGTGAGGATCAGCAGCGCGGCGGGAAGCGGGCCGTGTGCGGGGTCGTCGAGCAAGGCAGGCCAGGGTCCCGCGGTCGCGGCGGCGCGGTCGCTCATCGCGTCATCATCCGCCTGCGACACCACCGGCGGCGACATGGGAGCCTTGCCGGAGTCGGGCCGAAGGGGTGAGCAAGGGTGGGCGACGGGACCAAGGACGATCCCTGGGTGCTGACGACGGCGCCGGGAAGCTCTCACTACACGATGTATCGCGACGACACGGCCGACCCGCCGGCGCTGATCTGCCAGGTGGGGTCGACGACGCTGAGCTACCAGGCTCGTTGCATCGAGGACCTGCACGCATGGTTGCAAGCCCAGGACGACTGGGTCGACCTCGGCGCTGCTGACGAGAACAAGCCCGCGGCCGACGGCACAGTGGAGGCCTGGGGCCGGTCGGAGTCCAATCCGGTCGGTGGCTGGTACGGCCTGCGCAAGGGCTATCGCGGCCGGTTCGGGATGTACGTGCCGCCGGTGCTCGAGGCGCTCGGGCTTGCCGAGCTGACACATGAGCCCCGCAACAACAAGGTGCGAGCGCGCTAGCGAACGAGCGTGATGGTGGGATGACCGCGTGGTCGTCGCACCGGGATCGGGTTGGCCCGGCGATCGGGCCGACTCCCGGACGCCGGTCGCACAGACGCCGGCCGACGTTGCCGGCCTCGCCGGGACGGCCGGATTGCTGGATGCCCTCGACGAGGTGATCTCGGTCTGCCGGTCCTGCCCGCGGCTGGTCGACTGGCGCGAGCAGGTTGCCGAGACCAAGCGCGCATCGTTCTCCGCCGAGACCTACTGGGGCCGGCCGATCACCGGCTGGGGCCCGGCCGATGCGCGGATCGCGGTGGTCGGCCTGGCACCGGCCGCGCACGGCGGCAACCGGACCGGGCGGGTGTTCACCGGCGACCGCAGCGGGGACTGGTTGTTCGCCTCCCTGCACCGCTCGGGGTTGGCCCGGTTGCCGATCTCGGTCGCGGCCGGCGACGGCCAGGAGTTGCTCGACGTACGGATGCTTGCAGTGGTTCGGTGCGCGCCGCCGCAGAACCTGCCGACGCCGGCCGAGCGGTCGACCTGCCGGCCGTGGCTGGTGCGCGAGCTGTCATTGCTGCACCCGACGCTGCAGGTGGTCGTCGCGCTCGGCGGGTTCGCCTGGAATGCACTGTGGCCGGTGCTTGCCGAGCTCGGTCATGGTCTGCCGTCGCCACGGGCTCGGTTCGGCCACCTCGCCCAGGTGCGCACCGACCAGGGTTTGGTGCTGATCGGCTCCTATCACCCGAGCCAGC
>CAYNDD010000026.1:0-20268 GCA_964395425.1 uncultured Frankiaceae bacterium | reverse complement strand
CACACCCGGATCGGTGCTGTCGGCGAGAGAATTAGTGCATGGCAACGACCCAGTCACTTGTGCCGGCCACCGACGCCGGCACCCCCGCGCAGGTGCTCGTGATCGACTCCCGGGGCCGCACCGGCTACGTCATCCGACCCGTGACTCCACTCACTCGGCTGCTGAGCCGGTTGCGCGGCGCATCGCTCGACCGCCGGCTCGCTGCCGGCCTCGAACCGGAGACCAGTCGCTTGTTGGCCACCCGCGCTCAGCTGCTGATGGCGTCGACCTCGCGCCAGCGCCTCGCCGACGAATGGCGCGACCTGATCAACCGGGCGCATCGACCGCCCACCGGCGGCAGCCGTCGGGTTTCACTTCAACGCCGGCGAATCATCGCCGCGGAGCAAGACATCCGCCGCCTCGCCGGCGTCCTGTCCGCGCCGCTCGCACCCGCGGCCCGGGGTGTGGCGATGGCGGGCCTGCTCCTGACCGACGGAACCGGACCGCTCTACAACCGGCACGCCGGGTCCGAGCTCGGTGCAGCGCTGCACGAGATCGCCGACGCCGCAACCGTCACCGTGACAACGTGACGTGACACAGACCGGCTACCAGCCGACCGGGACCGGCATCGTCGATGGGTCGCCCTCGACCGGCCAGACCACATCCGGCACGGCCGCCCAGGAGCGCCGAACCCGGGAGCCCTCGACGACGTCGTGGACCGACAGGCGCCACGAGTCGTTCGGCCACAGCAGGTCCAGGGTGCCCCAGTCAGCGTCGTAGGCGGCGGTGTAGACCGTCCCCCACGGCGTGGTCGCCGGGTCGCGCCACACCGGCGCTCGCAGGAACATCGCGACGAGGCCGGCAGCGGTCGTCTGAGGGTCAGCGATCGCAACACCAAGCGCTTCCTCACGTTCCACGGTTGCGCACATCGCCGCATGCTCCGGCCATTCGGTCGGACCCTGCCGATTGCCGGCGGTGAGCGACGGTGTGACGACCGCCGGTTTATCCGGCGCCACCGCAATGATCGCGCCATGTCCAAGCCGATCGACCAGCCCGACGTTGTAGGCCATGCTCACCGGCAGTCGCGACAGGATCTCGATCGCCTCGGCCACCGAACGAGCCACTTCGAGGAGGTAGCGCACGACCAGGCCGATTCCGAATCCCGGCCCGACCACCCGGCGGCCACCGAACGCAATCGCAACCGCGAGACCATGCTCGTTGACCCCGTCGACCGCACCCCAGAGGCAGTCGCTCATCGCGAGGACCCGCGGGCCCTGCCACGCCGAGGCGAGCACCGTGGTGTCGCACTGCTGGAGCGGGTAGTCGTAGTTGCGCACCAGCATGTTGGGCCCGCCCGGCCATACGCCGAGCGAACACGCGGTCGCCAGCGGCGGCGGGCACCAGTGACTGAGGAAGCGGGCCTGGAGGTCGCCACCACCGACTGCCTCGACCAGCGCGTCGTACGTGCCGGCCAGCTCGGGCATGTGCCACCGCAACTGCCCAGCAGACTCGGCGTACGACGGCCTTGCCGCTTCACCTTCCGAAAGAAACCAGGCCAGGTACGACGGCCAGGCGGCGGCGAACAGGCCGGGCAGCCAGCGATCGACGCTCGACCCGGCGTCGAGGGCACGGAAGGTGACGTCGACCTCGACGAACGCAGCCGGGCTCGGGGTCACCCCACAAACGTCGGCAGTCCCTGATCGCGTCTTGATCCGTAACGCTCAACGCGCGGGCGGCGAGAGAACCGACACTCAGAACGACAGCGCGTTGGCGATCGCGTCGAAGGCATCGAGTGCGACGAACAACAAGGCGGGGTCCTGCGGTGTCGGCCAACTCGACAGCTTCGCCGCGACCACCTCGGCCCGACGGTTGATGTAGATCATCTGGCCGTGGATCCCGAGGCAGATCACCACGTCCGGGTCGGGCGACGGCGACCAGAACTGGTTGCGATACATCCCACCGGCCATCAACGTCTCGGTCGGGCTGGCCGCGAACGCCTCGCGCGAGTCCGGGCCGCCGGCAAACGTGTCGGCGATCCACGCCGGTGACAGCACGTGAGCTCCGGTGAGCGAGGTGCCCTCCCCGAGGATCATCGCCCCGAATCGCACCAGGTCGCGCAGCGCTGCACTCATCCCGCCGTCGAACATGCCGACACCGATCGAGTCGATCGCGATGGTGGCGTCGAACTCGGCGCCGATCCGGCCCCACAACAGCTCGGACATGAGCTCCGGCATCCGCATCCCACCTGCGGCCTCGCAGATCCAGCCGAGGACGTCGCTCTCACCCGACCGATACTCGAACCGCCCGCCGTGCGGGCCCTTCTGCGTCAGGGTGAGCAGGTAGTCGTACATCGTCGACGGCACGCCCGGGGTCCGGCGCGGGGCCCAGCCGATCGCTTCCTCGAGCACCCGCACGTGCGCGTCCGGATCGAGATAGTCCTCGGAGAAGTCGATCCCGGACCGCATATCGAGCAGGTGCCGGACGGTGGCGCCGGCGTACCCGGAGGATGCGAGGGCCGGAACGTACGCGGTCAGCTCCGCGTCGGGGTCGATCGCGCCGGAGCAGATCAAGGAACCGGCCACGCAACCGACCATCGACTTCGTGACCGACATCAACAGATGCGGAGTGTCGCCCGACAGGCTGCCGAAGTACTCCTCCGCGAGCACGTGACCGCGGTGCAGCACCATCCAGCCGTCGGTCATCGACGAGGCGATGACGTCGCCGACCGTGCGCTGGCTCTGGCCCTGCTCGGACCCGCGCGTCCACGGCACAACGATCTCGCCGATCGAGGACGGCGCCGAGGGCAGCAGCGCGACCGGTCCGAGCCCGCGCGAGATCGGTGCGGTCGGCAGGAAGTCGGCGATGTGCTGGAACGACCAGTGCAGGTTGGGAGCGAGCTGCCAGTTGTCCAGGGCGACGCCGCTCGGCACCCGGGATGGATCGCCCCCGATCACCCGACCCTCCTCGTCTCAGGCTTGCTGCACAGACGGCGCCTGCGCCCGGCGCGGTCGAGCGCCGTGCCGTGCCGTGCCGTACCCGAGACTCGCACACCGGCCGACGGACGGCCGGCAACGGGTCCGACGATCAGACCGACTTCACCCCGACGTGTTTCTTGGCCGCTGCCGGGTCCGCAAGCGCAGTGCCCGAGTATTCGGCGCGGATCGAGTCGATGAGGTGGCGCGCGCGGATCGTCAGCGCGGTCGCGCCCGACCTGGTCTCGACCTGGAGTCGACCTTTAGTGACAAGAACACCGAGGTCGGCTCCCTTCCAGCGGTAGTCCCCCGGGCCGTAGATCCGGAGGTAGAACGCCTCCGCCTCGTTCTGGAGCTGGTGCCAGTCGAGCCCGGCCCGGCGAAAGACCAGCGCGCCACTGACATCCAGGGCATACTGCCCGGTACGGGCGGTCGTGTCGAGCAGCTCGACGCCCGGCGAAGTCTCCTTGATGATCATCTGACTCCACACGTCCTCACCCGCGAGGGCCTGCCACCGCTTGTTGATCTCGTCGACGTCGAGGTCAAAGTCGACGTCCATGAACTCCAGCAGGTGGAACAAGAACAGCGGCACGTCGGCATATGCGCCGGCGGTCACGTTGGTGATCGCGGAGGCACCGCTGATCCGCGGGTTGAGCTCGCCGAGATAGACCTCATCGCTGTCGATGTCGACGAGCACGTCGACCTCAAAGAACCCGCGGTAGCCTTCGGCGGCCAAGCGCTTGCCGAGTCGGCGGACCAGCTTGGTGGCCTTCTTGCGCAGCTTGCCCGACAGCACGTCGGCGAACATCTCGTTGCCGCACCAACCACCGCGATAAGGAGTCAGCTTCGTGTAGCCGGTCAGCTCCGACATGAACGGCCCGACGACGGTCCCGCACCGGGTGAGCACCGCCTCGACCGCGACCGGGCGGTTGTTGATCCGCTTCATCACCTTGACGTCCTGACCGACGATCTCCTTCTGGTGTTTCTTCCAGTCGGTCTCCGAGCTGATGAAAAAGGTGGTCTTGCCGGAGTCGCCGTACGGCGTCTGAACCACCAGGTCCTCGCCGAGCCCGGCCTTCGTTGCCGCCGCGCACAGGCCGTCCCAGTCGTCGACCTTGGTGAGGATGTTCGGCACGCTCAGCGCGCCCGCCTCGTTGCCGAGCCGGGTCGTGACGAGCTTCGAGTCGAGGTGTTCGCGCAGGCTGGCCGGCGGCAGGATCAGGTCGTATCCGAGCTCGGCGCAGATCGCCTCGGTCTCTTCGTTGAAGAAGACCATCGCGACCTTCGGCCTGGCGCCCGGCCGCAGCCCGCGGCCCATGAATGCCCGCACCTCGGGGTTGTTCAGCAACCAGTTGTTGATCTCTTCGCCACTGCCGAACTCGGTGTAGGGCTTGTGTTTCGGCGTGAACACGCGAGGGTGCGCACCGTCCCAGCCGTCGTAGAAGGCGACGTACCACAGGTTGCGCACCCATCGGTCGAGGCCGAGCAGGTTGAACGGCGTCGCGCCGACGAAGTAGATCGGGACGTCGTTGGTCCGGAAGAAGTGCCGCACCTCAGAGATGTTGTGCAGGGTCCGCCGCTTGCGGGTCGGCGACGAGTCCCCCGGCGCGAAGGCGGCATCGGTGGCGACCGCCGGTGCCGCCGTCGCCGCGGCCGGCCCCACTCGCTTCCTCGAGCCCATCGTTCCTCCACTCCGATACCCGCGCACGCACGGTGTACGGCATACTTCCGGACCGCGCGGACGCGGCCCGACCGAATGATCATGGCCTGCCGGCGGCCGCACGCAAAGCGGTGTCACCCGCCGACGCCGCGACACGTCCGGTCGGGTGACGCTCATTGACGACCTCCACCCGCGGTGGTAGACCGACCCCGGTCGACCTCGCCGATCGACCCACCGCAACCACCAGGGAAGACAGCCGATCCCGCGCTCCCCCGCCCACGCTGCACGAACCGGTTGCCGAAGACCCCACCGGGCGCGGCGCCATTGGTGCGCACTGAACCTGTCCGCACTCACCGGTTGGCAGGTCCTTCTCGGGCATGGAGGAACGACAATGACGGATAGCTCGCTCTACACGGTCACCCACCGCAACATTCCGGAGACGCCGGTCGAGGGAAAGCCGCTCGGTCGACATGTGCACCACGACTCGCGGTCGCTGGCCTACCTGGTCGAGGCTGACGGGACCATCGCAACCGCGCGCTGGGACCGCAAGATCCCGGTGCTCAATCAGCTATCGGTAGGCGCCTGCACGGGCAATGCCGCGACCGGTGCGCTGGGCACCGAACCTGACTTCGACAGCCTTTCGGACCTGATCGCCAAGGGGCTCAAGCTCGACGAAAGCGAGGCCCTCAGCCTCTATAGCGCGGCCGAGACGATCGACGGCGACGGCCCCTACCCGCCGAACGACCACGGCTCCTCCGGGCTGTCGGTCGCAAAGGCGGCGACCAACGCCGGCCTGATCTCCGGCTACACCCACATCACCTCGATCGCGGCGGCGCAGACCGCGATCCAGACCGGGCCGTTCATCATCGGTTCGGACTGGTACACCTCGTTCGACGCCCCGGACGCGAAGGGCCTGGTCACCATCGCCGAGGGCGCAACGGTGCGTGGCGGGCACGAGTACGAGTGCATCGGGTACGACGCGACCACCGACTTGTGGGAGCTGGTCAACTCCTGGGGAACCAGCTACGGCGTCGAAGGCCACTTCTTCTACTCGACCGCCACGTTCGAGGCATTGCTGGCGGCGCAAGGCGACGCGACCGTGCTCCGACCTCTTGCCGTGCCCGCGCCCACTCCGACCCCGACTCCGGCGCCGGCCGCGAACTCGATCGTGATCGACGATCCGAGCATCATCGCCCGGATCGTGGAGCTCGCCACCAAGGCCGGGCTCTCACCGCACGACTACGTCGCCAAGCGGCTGGACTCGCTGTTGCACGTCGACGCCTGAGCGCCGCGACGGCGGTAGGCGCTGCTCACGCCTGCTGGGCGGCCGGGACGGCGCGTTCGAGCAGCGAGATGTTCGCCAACGAGCGGCCGATCGAAACTCCGGCCGGTGCCTCCATCACAGTCACCGGTGCGGCGCCCTGGTCGTCGTCGACGCCCTCGATCAGTGCCTTGCGGACATCCTGCAGAGCGTCCGCTACCGGCTCCTCCGGTCGGCCCCGGCGGTGATGCACCCAGCGGTAGGACATGGTGAGGTGAGTGCGCCGTTCGAGCTCCTTCTCGTACGCCTCGCGGTTGACCTCCCAGCACGCCGCCGAGCAGTTGCCGTCACGACTGACCGGAACCCAGATCTCGACCCCGTCCGGCTCGAACCGCACCGCCCGCTCGGTGCGCGACCACGGCGCACCGCACGCCCCGCAAGGGTGCGGATGATCCAAGGCCGTGCGCGTGCGCTCTCCCATGAAGGATGCCTCGGCGTCCGGCGACCGAACCCCAAGGGTGCCAAGGGCGCTATGGCCTTACGCCAATCGGCCGCCAACACTTAGTCGTCGGTGGCGTCGGCGGCCCTTCGATGACCGAAGCGGACCACACCTTCGACATGAATCGCGATCCACCAGCAGCAGGCGGCGAGCGGGAGCTCCCCGACCACCGCGAGAACGATCGCCTCGGTCCGCGCCGACGCGGTAGCCGCCGTCATGATGTCGAACCAGGCATCGACGAGCAGCAGGACGGCGCAGCTGACCGCCGGCAGCTCAACCCGCGGATCACCTTTGCGCGCAAAGACCGCGACGCATCCGAGCGCAATCACCTCGAGGACGTCGACGCCCACCCAGGCCGCTCGGTAGTTGTCTGCGGTCGCATGAGTGGGAAGAGACAGACCCAGCCAGATGCTCCAGGTCAGCAACCCGACCGCGGCCAGCCCGAAGAACGGCACGACCCAGCGCGCCGTGACCGGGGACCGCCCCGGTGACGATGTGGTTGGTTTTGCTGCCATGAGCACATCTTGCTCTGCCCCCCGGTCCCGACCGGAGCTCCCCATGGACCTGCGAGACACAGCGGATGACCGCGGCGGCCGGAACCCGTCCGTCGTACTCCATGAAGAGCCGGCCGACGAGGTCGAGCGTGTCGTCACGAAGTCGGATCTGCGTCACGATGCTCTTTGCTCGCACTCTCTCAAGGCCGCCCGGGCCACCAAGTGTCAGATCAGGGGCAGGCGGACGGGTCGGGACGAGGGTCCCCACTCGGTACAGGAGGCAGCTCTCGCCGCTCGCGCTCAGGCGCGGGTCGTGAGGTCGATCACTTCCGAGGTCGGACGGCGCGGGGTGGTTGCGCTTGCCTCGGCATAGCCGAACCGGAGCAGGAGCTGCGGGTAACCAGCCGTCGCCAGCTCGCGCCGCAGCTCGGCCCGCAGGTTGGGAACCTCGGTGATCCGGCTGTGGATGGACGCGAACGCCCACTCCGCCGCTGCGGCCAGCAAGACCGCCTCGAGCGCTTGACCGGCCTGAAGCCAGTCGGGGGCAAGGTCCTGTTGGGTGACGAGAGCGGCGATCGCGGTCGGTGGCTGCTGCTCGGGATCGGCTCGTCCGAAGTCGCGGCCGAGATCGAAGTCCCGACCGGCCAGATCGCCCTGTCCCGCCGCCGGTGGGCCGGAACTGTAGGCACGCGCAGGTACGCCGTCGCGCCGAGGGCTGGTCGGTTCGGGGGTCCACTGCGCCATTTCGGCCCGCGCCTCGGGATCGCTCGACCGCAGCGCCTCGGCGGTTCGGGCAAGGTCGAGGATCCGGCGGGTCGGGCCAGGATCGCGGACGTACTCCAAGACCGCGCCCTCGGACTCCGCGGCCTCTTGCAGCCGTACGGCGAGTGCCGGATCCAACGGACGGTCACTGAACTGGGCCCGATGGGTGTGTCGCCTCGGCAGTGCGCTGAACCAGAGCTTTTGGGCCGGATCGATCGGGGGTCCGTCGACCACCTCGACCGTGGCGAGCAGGTGTGGATCCTGGCGGTCCGGAAAGACCTGAACCCGCCCGTACAGACCGAGGTGACGCAGGGCGAGCCGAAGGTTGAGCAGCGCCGCCCCGCAACTGATCACGAGCTCGCGACCGACGGGATCGCTCACCACCAGGCCACGACCGAGATCGGCGATCACCGCGAAGCTCTTGCCGTCCCATTCGAAGCGCCACGGCTGCGTGTTCAAGACCGATGGTGCCCGGGCGGCCTGGCTGACCACCCACTGGACCTGCGACTCGTTGAGGCCGGGATGATTGATCTGCGATGGCATGACGCACTCCTCTCCGGTCAACGCGTCGCCGGTGGGGCGACGTCCGGGATGTGCGAACCGCCAAGGCCCGCTGTGGTCAGGACGGCTCCGCTTCGAGCATTGACGCCGGGCGATCCGCGCGACAGTGGCGAACGGCCCGATATCAAGGGACGAAGGCCCTCAGAACCGATCTCGGCACCCCGTATTGTTCTGGGGTGGACGATCTAGCCGACCCCCGGTCGAGCCGGCCGTGAAGCTGACCATCCTCGGCTGTGCCGGCACCTTCCCCGCCGCCGACTCGGGATGCTCGTCGTACCTGCTGGAGCACGAGGGTTTCCGGCTCCTGCTCGACGTCGGCAACGGCTCGACCGGCACGCTGGCGGAGACCTGCGGGCTGCTCGGTCCGGACGCGGTGGTCGTCTCACACCTGCACGGCGACCACTACCTGGACCTCATCACCTATACGTACGCGCGGCGATACCACCCCGACGGAGCCGCCCCGCAACTCCCGATCTACGGCCCGAGCGGAATCAAGGACGCGATCCATCGCGCCTATCCGCGCAACGCCGACGAACTGCTCGGGTCGGTCTACAGCTTCCACCCGGTGCAGGACGACGGCACCGTGCACATCGGGCCGTTCGAGGTCGACCTTCGCCAGGTGAACCATCCGGTGGAGACCTACGGCATGCGGGTCAGCGCCGGCGGTCGCACCCTCGCCTACAGCGCGGACACCGCTCCCTGCGCCGCACTGCTCGATCTCGCCCGCGATGTCGACGTCTTCTTGTGTGAGGCGTCATACCTCGACGGCGAGGACAACCCGCCGGACATCCACCTGACCGGCCGGGAAGCCGGCGAGCACGCGGCCCGGGCAGGTGCCGCCAGGTTGATGCTCACCCACCTGGTGTCCTGGAACGACAAGTCCCGGACGCTGGCGGAGGCAACCGCCGCCTACCCCGGCGAGATCACCGTGGCGCGGCATCGCGACACCTTCGAGCTCTGAGCCGCACCGGCGACATTGCCGGGGGGCGCCGGAAGGCGCTATACAAAGTGCCTACTCGTGAGGTGGTGCACGATGCTCTCGATCTCCCGCAAGCGGGCCACGTTCGGACTGTTCACCGTGGTCGTCCTGGTGGCCGCGCTGGCGATCAGCGCGTTGCTCCCCGCGCCGTTCGGCCACGCGGCCGCGCCGGCCCGGAAGAAGCCTGTGACGTTCGGCGCGAAGTTGACGAGGCAATCCCAGCCGTCCAACGCCTTCGACGGCCAGCCCTGTGAGCCGAAGACGGTCAAGTGCACCCGGGTCATGACTGAGGCCTACCGGCGCCCTGACCCCGAGACCGACCAGCGGGCGCCCAAGAACGGCACGATCGGGACCATCATGATCGTGGCTGGCGTGCCGGGCACCTTCCGCCTTCAGATCGTCAGGGCCAAGCTCGGCTCGCAGCAGGCCAAAGTGATCCGCAACGGCCCGGTGATCAAGTACAAGGGTCAGGGCACCACCGAGGACAACGGGCCGCCGTACACGATCGAGTCGTTCAAGGTGAACGTCCCGGTCGAGAAGGGGGACTACCTGGCGGTCCGGGCGACCAAGATCAGCTTCGAGTACTGCAGCGGCGGCGGATTCAGCCAGCTGACCTTCGAGCCGCCGCTCGTCGCGGGCGCGAAGTACCGCCACAGCAGCCACATCGACGGCTGCCTGATGCTGCTCGAGGCGGTCTACAAGTGACAGCCGGCTAGTCAGGGGCTCGGCTGCAACGGCGCCGGCGCACGCCACGGCCGACGCGGCCGGATCGCCGGTCCGAGTTCGCCGAGGCGCTCGAGTGGCAGGAAGGCCAAAATGCACAAGACGTGTGGCAGGAAGCTGATCGTGATCGTGGCCTCGGACAGCAGGTGGAAGGTCACCATCGCCGCAACAGCGACGTAGACGAACCGGCCCCGTAGGACAAAGATCACCGGCGAGAGCAGCTCGCCGCAGACGATCCCCCATTGGGCGATGTGCAGGAGCTGCGGTGCGCGGAGCAACGGCGTGCCGAGGAACGTGCCGCGCCGCAGGATCGCCCAGGTCAGCACCGCGCCGTTGGCCCAGTCGAATCCGCCGTAGCGGAACTTCGCCCACGGCGCGAGTGCGTACGTCGCGACGACCGCGACCTGGATGCAGCGCAACGCCCACCCGGCCCGTTGCGAGGTGGTCCGGTCGCCCCGTCGGGCCGGTCCGACCGTCGGCAACACCGCAAGCGCGACAACGAACGCGAACCGGTCGTGCGGCACGTAGCCGAACGAGTCGCCCATCAGCAGCCAGTCGAAGTAGAGGACGAAGGTGACCGCACCGAGGATCCGGGCCGCGCGGCCGGTGGCGGCGGCAGTCGCGCAGCACAACAACGCGATCTGGACCGAGAGCGCGATGGTGTGCGTCGGCAACGGCAGGTGCAGGAACCGCTCCACCGCGAGCGGGCGGTAGGCGCTGGCAACGTCGACCCGCTCGGTGACCTTCGGTGCATAGAAGTAGACGTCGAACCACGCGAAGAGGTAGATCACGACGCGCATCGCCGCGACCCGGCCCAACGGCAGCGGCGTGAACCACCAACGCTCGATGCCCGCGACCGCCCGGACCGCCAGCCCGCGCCGGCCGGCCACCCTGGTGCCCGTCACCGGGCGCGCCAGCTGACGAGGGTGACCGAGGTTTGGCCGCCGACCGCGCGGTCGTGCAGCTGCCAGCGCTTCTGCACGATCCACATCGCGACGTACGGCGACGCCTCCGGATGGCGACGATGGAAGGTCCGCGCGAGGTCGCCGAGCCAACCCGGATCGCCTTGATAGGCGCGGAGCTCCCCCTCGATGTCGCCACGCGCGAGCCCGATGTCGGCCTGGGTCGGTATCACCACCTGACCGTTCGCGGTCCTGGCCATGAGGACGTTGGAGGTGATGACGCCGTTCGGCGAGTAGTAGCCGGCGTACATCCGGAACGGCCCGAACGGAAACATGTTGTCGCTACCGGCAATCGTGCCGTAGAGCAGGAGTCCGACGGCGACCGCGGTCAACCCGAGGCGCACCGATCGGCCCCGGAACCCGATGTCCCCGCCCGTCGGCGAAGTGCGCGGTGAGTGCTCCACAGTCGCCGGCCGGTCGGGAACCACGGTGCAAACCTACGCCGCGATCCGACCCGATCCGGCCACTTCACGATGCATATGGACACGACACCGACGAAGTGCCAAGGTTCGCGGTATTCGGATCGGTAGGACCACAAAGGAGGGCCAGTGTCCAGCACCGACGTCGAGCCTTCGGGCAGCGAAGAACAGGTCGTCAACAGCTTCGGCTACCGCCAAGAACTGCGTCGCGGATTGCGGGCATTCTCGGTCTTTTCGGTTGCGTTCTCGATCATCTCGATCACCACCGGCATCTTCCTGAACTTCGCGTTCGGCATCACCGAGCTCGGCCCGGTCAGCATCTGGCTGTGGCCGGTCGCCGGCGTCGGCCAGCTACTCGTCGCGCTGGTGCTCGCCGAGCTCGCCACCCGGATTCCGCTCGCCGGCGCCAACTACCAGTGGGGCGCCCGGCTGGTCAGCCCGACGTACGGTTGGTTCGTCGGAGCTCTCGGCGTGATGTACGGCGCGGTCGGACTGCCCGGCATCATGTTCCTGGCCGCAGCGCCGCTGACGACGTACGTCTTCAACGTCAGTGCGCCCAGCTCGCGGCTCGTGCTGTTCATCGCCCTGCTGCTGTTGACGGTCGCCTACCTGACAAATGTCATCAGCGTTCAGGTCGCGACCCGGGTCAACAACGTCGCGGTGTTCACCGAGATCGTCGGTACGACGCTGCTCGCCATCGTGCTGTTCTTCCTCTGGGTCGGGAAGCACAAGACCCAGCACAGCGGTGGCTTCAGCTTCCTCGGCAACCACTCGCACCTGCCCGGGCAACCGTTCTGGTACGCGATCGTGCTGGCCTCGCTGATCGGCGTCTACACGATCGTCGGCTTCGAAAGCGCCGCCGACATGTCCGAGGAGGCGCTCGATGCCCGCCGGTCGGTGCCGAGCGCGATGATCAACTCGGTGATCTGGTCCACGGTGCTGGGCATGGTGGCGCTGATCGGCTTCGTGCTGGCGATCCCGCCCGGCGACCCGCGCGCCTTCTTCTCGACCGGCGGCGGCCTGCCGGGCGAGTTCCAGTACTGGATCGGCGCCGGCCTTGCGCGGACCTTCGTCGCGATCGTTGTCTTCTCGATGTTCGCGCTGTGCGTGATCGGCGCAGCGGCCAACGCCCGGCTCATCTACGCCATGGCGCGCGACAACATGCTGCCCGCGTCGAACGTCGTCCGCACGATCAATCCGACCACGCAGACCCCGATCGTGGCGCTCACGGTGTCATGGGTCATCTGCGTGGCGATCATGATCTACGGCTACAACAGCGGGAACGCCTTCGGGACACTGGTCGGGGCGACCGCGCTCGTGCCCTACATCGTCTACCTGCTGACGGTCATCGCCTATGGCTACAAGCGGCGCGGGCTCGAGGCGTTGCCCGGCGCATTCCACCTCCGCGGCTGGGCCGTTCCGGTGTTCTCCGCGTCGCTGGTCTGGCTGGTGGTTGTGGTCCTCGCCTTGTCGCTGCCGCAGGAGTTCCACAAGGCCGACTACTACGTCCTGGGTGGACTCGCACTCGCCGCGCTGTGGTGGCTGGTCGGTCTCGGCCCGCGGTTCAGGAAGGGAACGGCCGGGCCGTCGATCATCCCCGACCAGCCGGCCGAGGAGATGGCCGGCGCCAGCGGCGCGTCAGCCGGATAGCCGACCTCGCGCGGGCCACTGAGGGAGGCCCATCGCCGCGGTGACACAGTGATCGTTCATGAGCGATCCCCGCGCCACGGCAACACCCGTCATCGTTCCGGGCTCGCCGCTCGGGCCGCTGTCCCAGGCCGACCTCGATCTCATCGATGCGTACTGGCGCGCCGCCAACTACCTCTCGGTCGGCCAGATCTACTTGATGGCGAATCCGCTGCTGCGCGAGCCGCTACGCCCCGAGAACATCAAGCCGCGCCTGCTTGGCCACTGGGGGACGACGCCTGGGCTGAACCTGATCTACGCGCACCTCAACCGGGTGATCCGGCTCCGTGGCTTGAACATGATGTACGTCATCGGGCCCGGTCACGGTGGCCCGGGAATCGTCGCGAACGCCTACCTCGAGGGCACCTACAGCGAGATCTATCCGCATGTCAGCCGGGACCTCGACGGCCTGCTCCAGCTGTTCCGCCAGTTCTCCTTCCCGGGCGGGATACCGAGCCATGTCGCGCCTGAGACGCCGGGTTCGATCCACGAGGGCGGCGAGCTCGGATATTCGCTTCTGCATGCGTACGGCGCGGTCTTCGACAACCCGGACCTGACCGTGGCCTGTGTGATCGGCGACGGAGAGGCCGAGACCGGACCGCTGGCCGCGAGCTGGCACTCCAACAAGTTCCTCAACCCCGAGCGCGACGGCACCGTGCTGCCGATCCTGCACCTGAACGGCTACAAGATCGCCAACCCGACCGTGCTGGCTCGAATCCCCGAGGCCGAGCTGCGCAAGTTGCTCGAGGGCTACGGCCATCGGCCGATCTTCGTCTCCGGCTCCGACCCGGCCGAGGTCCACCAGCACCTGGCGGCTGCGCTCGACGACGCACTCGATGACATCGCGGCGATCCGCGAACGCGCCGCGAAGGGAAACGCGGCCCGGCCGAACTGGCCGATGATCGTGCTGCGCACCCCGAAGGGCTGGACCGGTCCAAAGGTGGTCGACGGCATCAAGATCGAGGGGACGTTCCGGGCCCATCAGGTCCCGCTGAGCGAGGTGCGCACCAACCCGGAGCACCTGGTGATGCTCGAGCAATGGCTGCGAAGCTACCGGCCGGAGGAGTTGTTCGACGCGACCGGCGCCGCTCGGCCCGAGATCACGGCGCAGGCACCACTGGGGACCGCCCGGATGAGTGCGAACCCGCACGCGAACGGCGGCGCGCTGCTCGACGAACTGATGCTGCCCAACTACCGCAGGTGCGCGGTCGAGGTCACCCGGCCCGCAGTCGAGTTCGCCGAGGCGACCCGCGTCGCGGGTGAATACCTTCGCGACGTCATCAGGCAGAACCCGCGCAACTTCAGGGTCATGGGGCCGGATGAGACCTCGTCCAACCGGCTCGGCGCGGTGTTCGAGGTGACCGATCGCGCCTGGGAGGCGGAAACCGTCGACGGCGACGACCACCTCTCCCCCGACGGGCGCGTGATGGAGGTGCTGTCGGAGCATCTGTGCCAGGGCTGGCTCGAGGGATACCTCCTAACCGGGCGGCATGGGATCTTCAACTGCTACGAGGCGTTCATCCACATCATCGACTCGATGGTCAACCAGCACGCCAAATGGCTCAAGACGACCCAGGACATCCCCTGGCGGCGACCGATCGCCTCGCTGAACTACCTGCTCTCGAGCCTGGTCTGGCGGCAGGATCACAACGGGTTCTCGCATCAGGACCCCGGCTTCATCGACCACGTCGTCAACAAGAAGGCCGGCATCGTCCGGGTCTACCTCCCCCCCGACGCCAATACGTTGCTCGTTACCGTCGATCATTGCTTGCGCGGCCAGAACCGGGTCAACGTCGTGATCGCCGGCAAGCAACCCGCATTGACCTACCTGTCCATCGACGAGGCCGAGGCCCACTGCAGCCGCGGCTTGGGCATCTGGGAGTGGGCCAGCAACGACAAGGGCGAGCTCCCCGACGTCGTCATGGCCTGCGCCGGCGACGTCCCGACCACTGAAACACTTGCCGCCGTCGCGATCCTTCGCGATCGCTTCCCGGAGCTGAAGATTCGGGTCATCAACATCGTCGACCTGATGCGGCTCCAGCCCGAAAGCGAGCATCCGCACGGCTTGCCCGACGCACAGTTCGACGCGTTGTTCACCACCCATCAACCGGTGCTGTTCGCCTACCACGGTTATCCGTGGCTGATTCACCGCCTCACGTACCGCCGCGCGAACCATCACAACCTGCATGTCCGGGGCTACATCGAAGAGGGGACGACAACGACCCCGTTCGACATGGTGATGATGAACAACCTCGACCGCTACCACCTCGTCATCGACGTCATCGACCGCGTGTCATCGCTCGGTGAGCGCGCCGCCGGGGTGCGCCAGGACATGGTGGACGCGCGGTTGCGCGCGCGTGCCTACACCCGCGAGTACGGCGAAGACAGCCCCGACATCTCCGGCTGGACCTGGCCCGGCTGATGCGCGTACTGACCGTCAACGCCGGCTCCAGCTCGCTCAAGGTCGCCGTGGTGGTCGACGAGGTCGTCGAGTCGACGTACGACGGCCTTCCCACCACAGCACCCGAGGTAGAAGCGGTCGGCCATCGGATCGTGCACGGCGGGACCGAGTTCGTCGGGCCGGTCGTGATCGACGACCAGGTCGAGAACCGGCTGCGCGCGCTGACCGACCTCGCCCCGCTGCATCAGCCGAAGTCGCTGAGTGCGCTCGAGGCCGCCCACCGGTTGCTGCCCGACGTGCCGCACGTGGCGTGCTTCGACACCGCTTTCCACGCCACAATGCCCGCCGCCGCCTCCACGTATGCGTTGCCGAAGCAGTGGCGTGAGCAGTGGCCGATCCGGCGCTTCGGCTTTCACGGCCTCTCGCACTCCTGGTCGACCTATCGCACTCGGCAGCTCCTCCCCCAGGCCCGGCGACTGGTCATCTGCCACCTGGGCGCCGGCGCCTCGGTCACTGCGGTCCTCGACGGTGAGTCGGTCGACACCACGATGGGCTTCACTCCGTTGGACGGGCTCGTGATGGCAACCCGATGCGGATCGCTCGACCCCGGCCTGGTCACCTGGCTGGAGGATCACGCCGGGCTGAGCGCGCGCGAGGTCACCGACGCCCTCGAGCATCGCTCCGGGCTGCTCGGCCTGAGCGGAAGTGCGGACATGGCGGAGATCCTGACCCGCAGCGACCCCGAAGCGCGCCTCGCCGTCGAGGTCTACCTGCACCGCCTCGCTGCCGCGATCGGGGCCATGACGGCGTCGCTCGGCGGGATCGACGCGCTGGTGTTCACCGGCGGGGTCGGCGAGCGGTCGGCAGAGATCCGGCAGCGCTGTTGCGAACGACTCGGGCACCTCGGGGTCGATCTCGACATCGCCCTGAACGCCGACGCTCGGCCGGACTGCTCCGTCGCGGCGACCGACGCAACCGGTCAGATCTTGGTCATCGCCGCCCATGAAGAACTGGAGATCGCACGCCTTGTGGAGGCGATCCTCGGCCGGCGGTGACGACGGCGACCTCTGCGTCGACCAGGTCGCCGAGCTCGCGAAGGGTGGTCTCGAGGTCGCGATTCGTGTTCAACACCCGGGCCGCCGGCCACTCGGCGAATGCGTTACCCATCTCCTCGCGGACATCGACACCGGCTTGTGAGAAGCCCTGACGGCTCCCGGTCAAGCGCTGGAGCGCCACTCGTTGGTCGACCTCGCACCTGATGTCGACCGGCACCCCCCAGCACGCACCGGCCACCGCGTGCGCCTGGCTCCGATGCCGGGCATCGCGCCAGGAGGCGTCGAGGACCACGCTGTAGCCCTCGCGCAACGCGGCCTCGGCCCGGTCGAACAACTCGCGATAGACCCGGTCTGTCACCTCGGGCGCGTAGATGCCGGTCTCCCACGTAACCCCGTCCCGTTCGGCACCGGCGGTGGCCGCGAGACCGTGCCGGACCTCATCCGTGGACAGGTGTACGGCGTCCCGGGAAACGGCCAACGCCTCACTGACGGTGGACTTGCCCGACCCCGGCAGGCCACCCACGCAGATCATCGTCGGCATCGCACGCCGCAGGTGTGCCACCGCCATCCGGACGAGCCGGATGGACTCGGGATCGGTCGCGCCGACCTGGCGGGCGCGGATGGCGTGGACCTTGGCGCGCACCAGCGCCCGATACGCGACGTAGAACTCGAGCAACGATGCCGGGTATTGCGTCGCGCTGAACTCCCGATAGTCGGACAGCAAAGCCTCGGCGAGGTCGTCCCGGCTCCGCTGCTCGAGGTCCATCGCGAGAAACGCGACGTCGGACAACACATCGGCGATCCGCAGCTGTGGATCGAACTCCACGCAGTCGATGATCCGCGGGCCGTCCTGGGTCAGGTAGACGTGCTCGGACCGGAGGTCGCCGTGACCCTCTCGCACCTGGCCGTCGTGCAAGCGGGCGTCGAAAAGCGGCTTGCGCCCGGCGAGATACCGCGTCCCGAGCAGCCGCAACGCCCACCGGTCCTCGGCGTCGGACATGACATCACCGAGCAGATCAATCTCGTCGCACTCCTCGATCCAGCGGTCGTGAACTGCTTCCCACGACCCGGCCGAGTCCGGTCCGCAGTAGATGTCGCACTCGCTGTGGAACACGGCAATCCGGCGCGCCACCTCGCGGATCTCAGCGCGCAAGTGTGAATCGCCCTGCGCCATCCGAACCCGAAGCTGATCCCGCTCCTGAAGCCGGCGCATGACGACGACCGGCTCTCCCGGGCCGCCATCGTGGAGCCCGACATGGACCACCCCGAGGTACACATCGGGGCTCAGGCGCGTGTTGAGACGCACCTCGGACTCACAGGCGGCTTCCCGGGCTTCGAGGGAGGTGTAGTCGAGAAACGCGGTCCGGATCGGCTTCTTCAGCTTCAGCACCCGCTCACCGGCCATGAACACGGCCGACGACTGGGTTTCCACGCACGCCGCCCAGGGGGTCGGATGGTTGCTGACAGCCTCGGCACGATCGTCCATCGGACTCTCCTGATCCACCCGAAGGCGCTCCGCCGGCTGAGGCGGGTCGCCTCGCGAAGTCGATTCTTCTCGCCTTGGGCGACCAAGACCAGGGACCTTGGGCCTAGGGCGCGGTGACCTCGGACTCTTTAGCCGCGCGCGCCGTCGTGCCCACACTCCGAGTGACACCGCGTGTCACCGAGTGAAGGAGGAGCCGTGCAGGCATCACCAGGAGACCGGCTTATGGTCAAGTCCCCCGTCGTCGACGGCCCGATGCGGGATGCGGAGGTCCTGGAAGTCCACGGTCCCGATGGCGCGCCGCCGTACCTCGTGAGATGGTCCGACACCGGTCACGAGGGCCTGTTGTTCCCCGGCAACGACACTGAGGTCCATCACCGCCGTGCGGCGAAGTAGGGACATCGTCCCCGCGAAGACGGGGTCGAAATATCCCCAGTACGGGACCAAGGCCCCTATCTCTGCGCCCGGCCTGCCCCGCACGCTCGCACTATGACCCGATCTTCCTGCCACCCTCGCTGTGTCCGCCATGTATGAGGTGCGGATCCACGGCCGGGGCGGTCAAGGCGCGGTGACCGCCGCGGAGCTGCTCTCGGTGGCCGCGTTCGATGCCGGCAGCACCGCTCAGGCGTTCCCGAGCTTCGGATCCGAGCGAGCCGGCGCACCGGTGGTGGCGTTCTGCCGGATCGACGACCGGCCGATCCGGCTGCGCGAACCCGTGGTCACCCCCGATGCGGTCATCATCCTCGACCCGACCCTGTTGCACGCGGTCGATGTCTTCCAGGGGCTCAAGCCAGGTGGCGTGGTGCTGATCAACTCCGCCCATCCGGTCGCCGACCTCGGCCTGACCGAGCTGACCGACGAGGGCCGGGCCGGCGTGGTCTGTGTGTCGGCGACCGAGATCGCCCTGCGGCACTTCGGCCGCCCGCTGCCCAACGGCGTGATGCTCGGGGGGTTCGCGGCGCTGACCGGTGTGGTGCCGATCGCAGACATCGAGCGAGCGTTGCGGGACCGGTTCGCCGGGCCGATCGGCGAGAAGAACGCCGCGGCCGCTCGCGAGGCCTTCGACAGCGTGCAGACCAGCCATCAGGAGGCAGCCGGTGTTTGAGCAGCTCGAAGGGTCAGTAGCGGTAGCCAAAGCCGTCGCGCGCTGTCGTCCCGAGGTGGTGTGCGCATACCCGATCACTCCGCAGACCCACATCGTCGAGGGGTTGAGCCGGATGGTCTGGGACGGATCGCTCGCTCCCTGCGAGTTCATCAACGTCGAGTCGGAGTTCGCGGCCCTGTCGGTGGCGATCGGCGCGTCGGCTACCGGCGCCCGCGCCTACACCGCGACCGCGAGCCAGGGCCTGCTGTACATGGCAGAGGCGCTCTACAACGCCGCCGGGCTGGGTCTACCGATCGTGATGACCGTCGCCAACCGCGCCATCGGCGCCCCGATCAACATCTGGAACGACCACAGCGACAGCATGTCCCAGCGCGACTGCGGGTGGCTGCAGCTGTTCGCGGAGGACAACCAGCAGGCGGTCGACCTGCACGTGCAGGCGTTCCGGATCGCCGAGGAGCTCTCGCTGCCGGTCATGGTCTGCATGGACGGCTTCGTGCTCACGCACGCCTTCGAGCAGGTCGAACTGCCGACCGCCGACCAGGTCGACGAGTTCCTGCCGTCCTACCAGCCGCGACAGGTGCTCGACCCGCAGGCGCCGGTGTCGATCGGTGCCATGGTCGGGCCCGAGGCGTTCACCGAGGTCCGTTACCTCGCCCACGTCGGTCATCAGCGTGCGCTCAGCGTGATTCCCGAGATCGGGTCGCGGTACGGGTCGATCGTCGGACGCCCCGGCGTATCGCTGGTCTCCCCGTATTTCAGCGCCGGCGCCGACACCGTCGTGATCGCGCTCGGCTCGGTGCTCGGGACGCTCAAGGACACCGTCGACGGCTTGCGGGCCGACGGCCATCGGGTCGGCGTCCTCGGGATCACGTCGTACCGGCCGTTCCCCGCGGCCGCGGTCCGCGCGGCGACCGACGGTGCCCGACGAGTGGTCGTGGTCGAGCGTTCATTGGCACCCGGGGGCGGCGAAACCGTCACCACCGACGTCCGCTCCGCACTTGCCGGGAGCGGCGTCGAGATCTCGACAGTGATCGCCGGACTCGGCGGGCGACCGATCATCCGAACCTCGCTTCGCGCAATGATCACGGCCGCCGAAGGCGATGCACTCGAACCCTTGACGTTCCTCGACCTCGACCGCGACGCGATCGCTGCCGTGCTTACCTCGACATCCGCGCCGACCGGAGGCACCCGATGACCGCAGCACCGGTGAAGTTCTACCAAGTCGGCAGCCATGCGGTCGGCAACCGGCTGCTCCCGCTCGAGCTGC
>CAYNDD010000025.1:0-20948 GCA_964395425.1 uncultured Frankiaceae bacterium | reverse complement strand
CGATCCGCTCGACGAATCCGAGCGATCGGGCGCCGTCGAGCAGGCTCAGCGTGTCGGCGAGCTCGGTGCCGGGGGCGCCACGGCCGGTTGCTTTGTAGCCCACGAGCGTTCCGTCGGCGAGTGAGTGGATCGGCTGGTAGTCCGGTCCGAGCTGCCGGGGGTCGGCGAGCAGTGCCTGGATGAGTTCGCGCGTGCGTACGGTGCGCTCCAACTCATCGCAAAGCTGCATATTTGTCCCTTCGGCAGCCCTCAGGTGCCTCATGAGACGCCATCCGGTGGTTATCGCGGGTGCCTCGGACCCCCGCGGTGGGTCATTCAGCGCCTGTCGATGAACAGGCTCTGTGCGCCGTGCCCGACCCGCCCGCTCGCGTCGTACAACGTCGAGGTCGCCACCCCGAAGCCGCTCGGATCGGCAGTCGTTGCCGCCTGCAGGCACATCCACTCACCCACCGGATACCGGCAGAGGTGGACGGTCAGATCCGGGTTGATGAAGACCCACTCGGCGATCGGCAGGGCGCTGGAGATCCCGTTGCCGCAGTCGGCGAGCACCATCAGCCGCTGCAGCCCCGAGGGCTCCTCGCCGGCGACGAGCGGCACCCGCTGGCGGCCCCACGCTGTGGCCGGCCCGAGCTCGGTCCACGACCCTTCGCTGAACCGAAGCTGCATGGCGTGCAGGAAGCCGCCGCCCCAGTCGCCGGCGTACTCGGTGTCGTGATCCGGCATCGGCGGGGACGCGGTGGGTACCGCGACATCGGCCGGCAGGTCCAGCTCCGCGACCCGGACCCGCCAGGCTCGCGCCTTGACCGCCGGCCGGCCGCCGGCGGACAGCTCGGCTTCGACCAGCTCGACGCTGCGGCCCGGGCGGCTGAGCCGGCTGTGCACGGTGACCTCGGCGACCGGCACCGGCCCGAGGATCTCGACCGCCAGCCGTACGACGGTGGCCGGTCGATCGGAGGGCACGTGCTCGACGGCCCGCGCCAGCAGCGCCGAGGGCGGTCCGCCGTGTTGCATGGCCGGGTCCCACGGGCCGGCGGTGTGCTCGGTGGCGACGAACGTGTCGTCGTCCGCGGTCGGGAGGTAGAACGCACCGGTCACGTCGGGGCACCCTACGCTTCGCGTGGTGACCGCGCCGCACGCCCTCGTGATCCTTGCGGTCGGGCTGGTTGCGGGCACCGTGAACACGATCGTCGGAGCCGGGTCGTTGCTGACTTTCCCGACCCTGCTCGCGCTGGGTTACGCGCCGGTGCTGGCGAACGTGTCGAACACGGTCGGTCTGATCAGCGGTTCGGTCAGCGGTGCCATCGGCTACCGCCGCGAGCTGCACGGCCAGGCCCGGCGGATCCTCATGCTGATGCCGGTCGTGCTGCTGGGCACGGTCGGCGGCGCGATCCTGCTGCTGGCGCTTCCTGGATCGGCGTTCCGCCACGTCGTCCCGGTCCTGATCCTCTTCGCGGTCTTCCTCGTCCTGGTGCAACCGAGTGTCGCCCGCCGGCGTGCCGCGCGCGGGGCGCGACGCGAGCACCCGGGGGCGCTGTTGCAGACCGGGACCTTCCTGACCTCGATCTACGGCGGCTACTTCGGCGCGGCGCAGGGCGTCGTACTGCTGGGCCTGTTCGGCATCACCCTCGACGAGGACATGCAACGGCTGAATGCAGCGAAGAACGTCGTCGCAGCCTCGATCAATGCGGTCGGCGCGATCTTCTTCATCGTCCGGACCACGATCGCGTGGGATGTCTCCGGGCTGCTGTTCCTCGGCTCGACCGTCGGCGGCCAGATCGGTGCGGTGGTCGGCCGCCGGCTGTCGCCGAACGTCCTGCGGTTCACGGTCGCGATCGTCGGTACTGCGGTCGCGATCGACCTCTTCGTCACCGGCTGACAACCTCCCGGTCGGCTGCGGTGTCATAGGGAGTGTGACGCGCCGAGGCAGTGACTTCGACGACTTCGTCGTCGGTGCTGCGGCGGGACTTCAACGCATCGCGATCGCCCTCACCGGTGACCGGACGGCGGCTGAGGACCTCGTGCAGGACGTCCTCGTGCGGATGTATGTCGCGTGGCCGCGGATCGACGACCCAGCCGCGTTCGCTCGGCGAGCCCTGATCAACGCGTCGACCAACCGGTGGCGTCTGAGAGGTCGGCGCAAGGAACAGCCGCTTTCGACCGCGCCTGATCCGGTGGTCAGTGATCGCAGCGACGAGCACAGCCGGAGGGACGAGCTGGTCCGCGCGATCTCGTCCCTGCCGTCCCGGCAGCGGGCCGTGGTCGTCCTGCGCTTCCTCCAGGACCTGCCCGAAGCCGAGACCGCAGCCGTCCTCGGATGTTCGGTGGGCACCGTGAAAAGCCAGACCTCTCGAGCTCTGACCCGTCTGCGTGAGTTGCTCGCGGAGGCCGACAACCGTGAATCCCTCTCAACTGTGACAAGGACCTCCTGATGGTGATCGATGAAGAGACAGTGACCGAGTCGTTGCACAGCCTCGACGTGGTGATCGCCCCTGATCTGCTCGCCCGGGTACGCCGGGACGGCCGGCGGCGGCTGCTCCGGCGCCGCTCACTGGTAGCTGCGAGCGCGGTTGCTGCCGGCTCGGCCGCGGTGCCGGTGACGCTCGCGCTGCGTGCCTCGGGGGCCGCCGACGTCATCGGCGCGGCCTCACGCGGCGGCTCGAGGGCGACCTTGAGCGAGCTCTACGCGCCGCCGCCGGCACCGGGCAGCCGGTGCACCGAGGGAGGCTCCAGTGCTGCTGCCCCGACGGCGTACCCCGAATTGCTGTTGCTTCCGCCCGGGCAGGCCGTGACCTCTGCGGTCGTGCGGGCTGGAACCAGCCGGTGCCGTGCGCCGCACATTGCGCTGACCCTGCTCCGCGCAGACTCGGACGTCGTCACCGCCGGTGTCGTCGTGGCCGGTCCCAACGCGCCGAGCGCGGACGAGGACGGCTTCGGTCCCGGGTCCGACCCAGTCGGAGACACTGGCAGTCTGCCCATCCTCGGGGTGGCCGGCACCGAGTTCACCGCCGACGGTCACACTGACGCGTTCTGGACGGAGCCGGATGGCGGCCAGTGGCACGCGCAGGTCCGAGGGCTGTCGCAGCAGGACGCGGTCGCTCTGCTCGATCAGTTAACCCTGGACTCACACGCGGGGACCGCGACGATTCCCCCGGATGCCGCGCGTGGCTGGACGATCGCTCCCGCGGCGGTCGATGAACGCGCCGGCACCGAGGGCACGGTCATGTCCGAGTGGGTGGACGGGAGCGGGCACACGGTGGAGCTGAACGTGACCGCGGGGCCGAGCCGGGTCGACCAGGAGGCCGCAAGCGCACGGCTGGACGCGACTTTGGTGACGGTCGCCGGGCAGCCGGGTGTGCTGCTTGCCGACGCGCGGACCGCCACGTTGATCTGGGCGCCGGCGCACGACGTGGAAGCCGACATCACGGTGAACGACGGCACTGGCACAGAGGTCGAGCAACTTGCGGCGTCGCTGGCCCTCGCCCCCCCGAGCGACCCCCGGTTCGCCACCGGCTGAACAACACGCGTGGGCCATGCGTGGGGTTATGGCTCCCCGATGGGCCATGCGTGGGGTTACTCGAGGTAGTCGCGGAGCTTCTGTGAGCGGCTGGGGTGGCGCAGCTTCGACAGCGTCTTCGCCTCGATCTGGCGGATCCGCTCACGGGTGAGGCCGAACTCGCGGCCGATCTCGTCGAGGGTGCGCGGCTGGCCGTCGGTGAGCCCGAACCGGAGCGCGACCACGGCCGCCTCGCGCTCGGGCAGCGTCTTGAGCACGCTGTCGAGCTCGCGCTGCAGCAGTCCGAACGACACGACCTCCGCCGCGATCGGCGCGTCGGCGTCCTCGATGAAGTCGCCGAGCTGGCTGTCGCCCTCGTCGCCGACGTTCTGCTCGAGCGAGACCGGCTCCCGGGCGTAGCCCTGGATCTCGACCACCTTGTCCGGCGTCATGTCGAGCTCTTTGGCGAGCTCGTCGGCGGTCGGCTCGCGGCCGAGATCCTGCAGCATCTGGCGCTGCACCCTGGTCAGCTTGTTGATCTGCTCGACCATGTGGACCGGGATTCGGATCGTGCGGGCCTGGTCGGCCATCGCGCGGGTGATCGCCTGCCGGATCCACCAGGTCGCGTACGTCGAGAACTTGTAGCCCTTGGTGTAGTCGAACTTCTCGACCGCCCGGATCAGGCCGAGGTTGCCCTCCTGGATCAGGTCGAGGAAGGCCATGCCGCGGCCGGTGTAGCGCTTCGCCACCGAGACGACGAGGCGCAGGTTGGCCTCGAGCAGGTGGTCCTTCGCCCGCTGCCCGTCGGCGGTGAGCCAGATGTAGTCCTTCTGGACCTGCTTGGTCATCTTCAGGTCGCCGCAGTCGAACAGCCGCAGCCGCTCGGCCGCGAACAGGCCGGCCTCGATCCGCTTGGCGAGCTCGACCTCCTGCTCGGCGTTGAGCAGTGCGACCCGGCCGATCTCCTTGAGGTAGGCCCGGACCAGGTCGGTCGACGGGCCCGAGTTGTCTTCCTCGGCGATGACCTCGACGTCGTCTTCCTCGTCCTCGACCAGCTCGCTCGCCGGCGGCTCGGCCTCGGGGTCGATGTCGGCCGCGGCCAACGTCGGCGGGAGTGCGGCGTCGCCGGCTGGCTCAGCCTGAGCCGTGACGGCCTCTTCGGTATCGGAGTCAGCGACCACCGCGATGGCGGACTTGCGGCGGCTGCGAGGTGTGGCGGCTTTGGCCGGTGCAGGCTCCTTGGACGGGCCTGCGGTGGCCTGACGTGCGCTGCTCACTAAGGGCCTCTCCCGGGCTAAGGACTTCGTCGCCAGACTAGCGCGGGTTTTGGGCTACCCGGGGCGCCAACCGGAAGCAAGCAGGTGACCCGGACGGACCCTCAAGATCGTCGGTTCGCTGCCGTTCCGGCGCGGCCGGGATCCAGCTCACCGGACGATTGTGGTGGCGGTCGCGTTCGGTACGCCGGCAATCGCGAAGGTCACCGTGATCGGGTAGCCGGTGCGAAACCCGCGACGGTCCGGCGCGTATGAGACCCTCGGCAGATCCAGGGTCAGGGTGCCGTGCGCAGGCACGATGAGGCGGCTGCTGGGGAACGGCAGGGGCGCGGCGATCTCCTCCGACGTCCCGTCACCCAAGGCGTCCACCACACCGATGATGTATGTCGGGATCGGGTTCAGCGACACCGCTTCCGCGGATGCGTTGGTCAACGTGACGCGCAGCCGCGTCAGCGTGGCGTTGTAGCTGTTCGGGCGGACGGTGAGTCGCGCGGTCAGGGCACGCCAGGCCGGCGGGGCACCCTGGACCGGCTCGCCGATGCCGCCCGCCGTACCCCGGATCAGCTCCGAGTCCGACGTGCCGTTGACGCAGCCCGGTTGCGGACCGTGAAGCGGTACGTCGAACGACTCCCGGCCGAAGCTGAGCCGCACCGCCCGAGCTCGCTCGCCGCACCACGATCCGGTCCAGCTGAAGCCGAACGAGATCTGGCCGACCGCGAGCGCCGGCTCGGCGTCGTCATTCGCCGGATTGGTGCGGTCGGCATTCGGGATCAGCGGGATGCCCGCGATCGGCCGGCCGCCGCTGACCAGCGCGATCGGTGCCATCCGGATCGGGAAGTGACAGTTGTGTGCGGTCGCCGTGACGACTCCGACCACCCCACCGGTCGTCAGTCGGACCTCCGCGGTGCTGCGGACTGCGCGCAACCGGCAGGGTGGCAACGGGGGCGGCGGGAACGACTCGGGTGGCACCGGCGGCGGTGCAACGTTGAAGGCCTGGCTCGCCGTCGCCGAGCCCGGGCTGACCGGCTGCGGTGACAGCGCGTGCTGCTTCGGTGCCTTGTGCCCCTCGGTCGCGAACGCGAGGGTGACCACGACCGCGACGATGGCGAGGACGACGCCGATCGCCATCGCCTGGCGTCGTGGCGACCGCGGTCGATCGGGTTCGGGCGGCTCGCCAAGGTCGAGCATCTCGAACTCGTCGCCGACGGTCACGAGTAGAGCGTTGCGCGCCTTGGCGCTCCCGTCGAGCCACCCGCCCGAGCAGTCACTTCGCCCGTTTCAGCACACAACGCCGCGACAGAATCGGGCGTTCGTGCCGCGACCGGGGCATTACGCCGGCCGCAGGCGAGCGTTGTGTGCTGAAACGGGGGGCGGACTGGCGGGGGGCGTCCGCTACAGGTCAACCGCGACGTACTTCGTGGTGACGTACTCCTCGATGCCTTCGAGTCCGCCCTCGCGCCCGAAACCGGACTCCTTGATCCCGCCGAACGGCGCCGCGGCGTTGCTGACCAGGCCGCGGTTGAGGCCGAGCATGCCGACCTCGAGCGCCTCGCTGACCCGGAACGCGCGCTTGATGTCACGGGTGAACAGGTAGGCGACCAGGCCGAACTCGGTCGCGTTCGCCGCCTCGATCACCTCGGCCTCGGTCGAGAAGGTCGCGATCGGCGCGACCGGCCCGAAGATCTCCTCGCGGAGCAGCTCGGCGTCGGGCGTGATGCCCGACAGCACGGTCGGTGCGTAGAAGTAGCCGCGGTCGCCGACCCGCTCGCCGCCGGTCATGACCTTCGCTCCCTTGCCGACCGCGTCGTCGACGAGCTCGGCCACCTTGTCGCGCTGGGTCGCGTCGATAAGTGGCCCGACCTGGACCCCGTCCTCGGTGCCGCGGCCGACCGACATCGCCCCCAGCCGCTCCGAGAGCCGGGCGGCGAACTCGGTCGCGACCGACTCGTGCACCAAGAACCGGTTCGCCGCGACGCACGACTCGCCGCCGTTGCGCATCTTCGCGATCAGCGCCTGGTCGACCGCTTCGTCGAGGTTGGCGTCGTCAAACACGATGTACGGCGCATTGCCGCCGAGTTCCATCGAGCACTTGATCAGCCGCTTCGAGGCCTGCTCCATCAGCTTCTTGCCGATCGGGGTGGAGCCGGTGAACGACATCTTGCGCAGCCGCGGGTCGTCGAACAGCGGTCCGGTCACCCTGCTGGCACTGCTCGACGTGATGACGTTGAGCACCCCAGCCGGAAGGCCGGCCTCAGTCATCAGCTCCGCGAGCGCGAGCATCGACAGCGGGGTCTGCTGCGCCGGCTTCACGACCATCGTGCAGCCGGCCGCGACCGCCGGCCCGATCTTGCGGGTGCCCATCGCGGTCGGGAAGTTCCACGGCGTGATCAGCAGACAAGGTCCGATCGGCGCCTTCATCGTGAGCAGCCGGCCGGACCCGTTCGGGTTCACCGCGTAGCGCCCGTCGATCCGCACCGCCTGCTCGGAGAACCACCGGAGGAACTCCGCGGCGTACACGATCTCGCCCTTGGACTCGGCAAGCGGCTTGCCCATTTCGAGCGTCATCAGCAAGGCGAGGTCGTCCGCCCGGGAGTTCATCAGCTCGAAGGTCCGGCGCAGGATCTCGCCGCGGTCGCGAGGCGGGGTGGCCGCCCACGATGCCGCCGCCGCGCAGTCCGCATCCAGCGCGGCCGCGGCGTCCTCCGGCGTGCCGTCGGCGACCGCGCAGAGCGCCTCTTCGGTGCTCGGGTCCTCGATGTCGAGCGTCTTGCCGCTCGAGCTGTCGCGCCACTCACCCCCGATGAACAGTTGGTGCGGCGCGGCGTCGAGGACGCGCTTCTCGTCAGCTGCAGTCACGGTCGTCATCCCTCTGTCGTACACCACGCGAGCCGCTCGCCACGATCACGACGTCCGGCTCGCCTCTGGCCACCATGATCGCGTGTTCCCCCACCGAGGCGAAATGCCGGTCCAGGACAACCCGGTACGCCGGTGCCGGCGCCGCGCTCCAGACCGACAGCACCCCGCCGTCCAGAAGCCGGGACTCGATCAGCTCGGTGCCGCCGTCGTCGTAGAGCGCGGCGTTGCCGGCCGTGACCGTCCAGCCGGGGCCGTTGTCGACGTCGAGGCAGATCACGTCGTACCTCGTCGCGGTGGATCGAAGGTGAGTGACGATGTCGTCGACGATCACCCCCACCCGGGGGTCCGCGAGGGCCGAGCCCGAGTAGTCGGACAGGTGGCTGCGGTGCCAGTCGATCAGCGCGGGCTCGATCTCGACGACGTCGATCCGGCGCACCCGATCGTCGGCGAGCGCCTCGACGAGGGAGAAGCCGACGCCCAGCCCGGCGATCAGCACGGCCAGCGGCTCCGGATGCCGGGCGAGCGCTGCGCTGGTCAGCAGCCGCTCAGAGCGCCCGTCGCGGGTGTCCATCAGGAAGGTGCCGTTGCTGATCACCTCGTAGTGCACGCCGTCGCGGCGGAGCACCAGTTCGCCGCGCGGAGTCGCCACCCGTTCGACGACCACCGGCCGATCGGTCACTCGGGGGCGGCGATGCTCGCCAACTGTGACGCGACCAGGTTGCGGTCCTCGTCGTCGTCGACCTTCTCGAGCAGGGCTCGGGTCAGGTCGGCCTCGTAGGTGTAGTTGGCCTTGTCACCCGCGGCCGCGTGCGCCCGCGCGAGTCCTTCGTGTGCCGAGGCCTTCAGCCAGGTCGGCAGGTCGGCCGACTCGGCCCGGTCGACTGCCGCGCGGGCATAGCTGAGGGCAACATCGGGAAGGCCGACCAGGCTGGCGGCATGCGCGACCTGCCAGTCGGCCACCGCGAGGTTCTCGTCGGTGCCGCCCGCCTCGATCCAGTGCTGGCGGGAGGCGAACGCGAGGGTCAGCATGTCGCGGTCCTCGGCGACGCTCCGGACGGGCGTGTCGATCAGGTCCCAGGCCGCGTTGAAGTACTGGATCGCCTGGCCGCGATGGCTCGGCTGCCAATCGTCTTCAGTCATCGCCATGCCCTCGCCTTCGCGCCCCGGACCGCCGGTCCGGCGGTTGACGCCCACACTCGCCGCCAGTTCGCCACCTCCGGGCCGGCCGACGTGGGCGTCTCCTCGCTCGCCGCGCGGCGGGCCGCGGCGTACCAGTCCGTGGTGTCCTCGTCGAGCAGGGCGGCCAGCGCGTCCGACACCCGGCCGTTGAGGGCCAAGGTGTTCTCCTCCGGAAGCGGGCGGACCGGCCGGCCATAGCGCACGTGCACGGGCGGCCGCCCCGGCTTCGGCCAGTTGCGCCCGCGGGGCATCGCGGCGTACGAGCCGGCGATCGCCACCGGCACGATCGGGATCCCGTGGGTGCGTGCCAGTGCGGCGGCGCCCGGTCGGAACCGTCTGGTCCAGCCGTCCGGCGACCGGGTGCCCTCGGGAAACATCACGATCGACCAGCCCTGCTCGATCAGCGTGGCGGGCGTGTCCGACAGCCCGGTGCCGTGCCGCTCGATCGGGAACGTCGCGAACAGCAGCGCCGAGCCGATCGCCCGCCACCAGGCGTCGAAGAAGTAGTCGGCGGCGGCGCCGACGGTGACCTTGCGCTGCCACTTCACCGGAAGCGTGGTCAGAAGCAGCGCGGTGTCGAGATGCGAGGTGTGGTTGGCGACCAGGATGACCGGGCCCTCGAGGTCGTCGAAGATGTCGAGGCCGTCGACCTCGACGGTCGTCTCGCGGCGGACCAATGGCGCGAGGCCGCCGCGCAATGCGACCTCGCGAACCACCCGGGCCGGTCGCGAGCGGGCCCATTCGGTCGGGAACTCGCGCGGCTCCGGGAAGGTGTGGTGCGGCTCGGCTGACCGCGGCGGTAGCGACCGGCGGGTCCAGCGCCAGCCGCGCGACATCACGGTCAGGTCGGCGACGAGACCGGGCCGGCGTTGGGTCACGCGACTCATCGCACGTCCGACAGGATGTGCGGCGGCGCGTGCTGGTAGGTGATCGACGGGCTCGAACCCACGGTGTCGCGCGCCAGCTCCAGCGCGTCGGCGAAGGTCGACGCCGAGCGCATCCCCATCCGGGCGACCGCGCGCCGGTCGCCGCCGACCCAGATCACCTGGCCCAGGTGGTCGAGCGCGTGCGCGCACCAGTACCACATGTAGAACGGGTGCACGCCGTGGTAGGCGTGCGAGGTGCGGTAGAGGTGGGTGTACCAGGGGTCGGAGGCGTACTGCTGCTCGAACTTCGGCCCGATCACCTTCGGATCGGTGCTCTCGGCAAGCACCTCGTCGAAGAAGTCGACGTACGACGGGTGGTGCAACGTCGAGAACTCCCACGGCACCGGGTGATGCAGGATCAGCACGCCGCCCTCGCGCACCAGCGGCTTGCCCCGGTACATGTTGAACAGGTAACCCAACCCCAGGCAGGCCGCGAGGATCGGGTTCATCACGCTGTTGACGTTGTAGGGGCACAGATACGGCAGGCCCATGACGAGGACGTCGGTCTGGCCGTTGACCTCGACGAGTTGCTGCTGATGCACACGCTCGAGCGTCTTCTCGTGCACCGGCTCGACCGCGCCGGCGGTGACCCCGGTGATGCCGTACGGCGCTTCCATCTGCTGGAACAGCTTGCGCCGGCTCTTCGCCGGCATCACGTCGAGGCCGCGCTTGGTGCCGAGGAACATCGCCTGGTCGCGCAGCGACCATTCCCATTCGCGCTTGGTCAGGAAGCCGTACTGCGACGGGAACGCGTCGTTGTTCAGCGTGGTCTCGATCTGGAAGACCTTCACGTGCTCGGAGAGCACCCGGCCCATCCGCCATGCGCTCGAGTGCAGCTCCGACTTGTGCGGGTCCATGAACGACCGCGAGTGGATCATCGTGTGCGCGTTGTGATGGTGCCGAAGCGAGTTGTACGACGCGAGGCCGATCGCCGTCGACTTCCATCCGCCGTCCATCGCGACCAGGTTGACGTTGACGTAGACCAGCAGGTCGGATTCGGCTGCCCGCTTGGAGATCTCGACGTCCTCGTCGCGGTCGGTCTTGCCGAGGTGCGCGAGGTTCGCGCGGTCCTCGGCATCGAAGTTGTAGAGCTGATCCGGCCAGAACGAGCGGAAGACCCGCTCGCCGACGATCGACTTGACCTCGTCCGCGGTCATCCGCCGGTGCAAGGCAGTGGCGACGATCAGCTCGACGTCGTCGACACCCGCGTCGGCGGCGTACTGCAGAACCCGCTCGAGAATCCGTTGCCGCACATCGGGTTTGCGCATCTGGGGCAGCGGCAGCGAGAGGTCGTCGAAGGCGATCGTCAGCTTCATGCCGGCCCGCAGGAGGGCGGGCAGCGGATCGCTGTCGATCGGATGCAGCAGCGCCTGGTCGATCGCCTGGTCGACATCAGGCAGGCCGGGCAGTGACTCGGCCGGGTAGATCACCCGGGTGCCGAGCGGGAACTGCTGCAGGCGGAACGACTCGCCGGAGTGCAGGAGCAGTGGCGGAGTTCGCTCGTCGACGGTGAGGACGAAACCCGGGCGGGTCATGCTGCACTCCTGAGGTCGAACGCCACTTTCAATGTTCCCAGTCGCCCTGCATCGTGCGCGTGATCGAGGGCCTCGCGCCAGCGTCCGAGCGGGTAGGCCACTCCGACCAGCTCGTCGAGCGGTGCGGTCGCGGCGAGCCGGGTCGCGACCTCGAAGGCATCGCCGGCACTGGCGTAGGCGCCGGTCACATCGAGCTCGCGGAACCACGCGGGGGTCAGGTCGATGCCGTCGCCGGGCACGCCGGCGAGGACGACCCGGCCACCGGCCCGGACCGTGCGCAGCGCGGTGTCCACCGATCCGCGCGATCCGACCGCGTCGATGGCCACGTCGACCCCGCCGAGCAGGTACGCCGGGCCGCGCTCGGGCTCGAGGCGGAGCGCGCGGGTCGAGCGGCGTACCGCGGTTGCGACCTCGGACGGCGAGACGACGTCGCTCGCCCCGAACCGCTGGGCCAGCTCGGCCTGCCGGCGGTGCTTCGCGACGATCGTGACGTGCCCGGCCGGCGTCAGCTCGCGCAACGCCAGCGCGGTGAACAGGCCGACCGCGCCCGCTCCGACGATCAGTGCGGAGCCGCCGTCCGTGAGGCCGGCACGGCGGGCGATGTGGACGGCGCAGGCGAGCGGCTCGATCAGGACCGCGCGGTTGTCGGGCAGCTCGTCGGGCACGGCATGCAGCTGGGAGACGTGCGCGACGAACTCGCCGCTCCAGCCGCCGCCGGTGTCGGCGCAGTAGCCGGTCTGCAGGCCGGGGGACAGGTGGCCGACCGTGATCCGGTCGCAGCGGTTGGTCTGGCCGATCCGGCATGCCTCGCACGGCTCGAGGCTGCGGGCGACACAGCCCAGGACCGGGTCGATCACCACTCGGGTGCCGGCCGGCATGCCGGGCGCGTCGTCGCGGGTCTCGCCGACCACCTCGTGCCCGGGCACGAACGGCAACGAGACCAGCGGAGTGAAATACAGCGAGGTGTGACCGGACAGGGTGGCCAGGTCGCTGCCGCAGATCCCTGACAGCCGCGGCCGCACCCGGACCCACCCCTCGCCCGGCGACCGCGGCCCGTCGCGATGGACCAGGCGAAGCGGTGCCAACGGGCCCGCCAGCAGGCCGGGCAGGCGCGGGCCGACCGCCCGCGCGGCGACATAGCGCGGCAGCGAGCGGTAGACCTCGAGCGCCGAGATCATCGGACCGCCGCCACCGTGGGTGCCTGGGTCTTGGTGCCGTGCCAGATCTCCATCGGCCAGCGTTCCTTGCGGGCCACCCGGAACAACACCACGTCGGGGTCGATCACGACGGGTTGCCCGACCGCGCGCAGCAGCGGCAGATCGCTCGCCGAGTCGGCGTACGCGTAGCTGGCGGCCAGGTCCCAGCCGGCCTCCAGGGCCCGATGCCGCAGCCAGGCGGCGCGGGACTCGCCGACCAGCGGCGGCCGGTCCAGGTGGCCGGTGCAGCGACCGAACTCGTCGACGGACAGCTCGGCGGCCACGACCTCGTCGAACAGCGCAGCCACCGGTCGGGTCAGTGGGGTGACCGCGCCGGTGACCAGCACGAGGCGATGCCCGGCGAGCCGGTGCTCGCGGATCGCCCGGACCGCGTGCGAGGACAACCGGGTCAGCATCATCGGGGCGAGCTCGTCATCGACGATCCGCTCCAGCTCCGCGATCGAGGCGCCTTCGTAGCGCCGGTAGACCATCCGCAGGAACGCGGCCCGATCCCGGCGCTGGGTCACCAGCCAGCGCGGCAGCGCCCGGGCGACCTCGCCGACCTCACGCGCCTTGGCCGTCATTGCCAGCTCCGGCAGCCGCAGCCAGAGGTAGGACTCGACCACGTTGCTCGACAGCAGGGTGCCGTCCATGTCGAAGACCGCCACCGTGTCGCTGCCGTTCTCGGCCACCCGCCGGGTGGGTTCGGTCCGGGGCCCGCGAAGCGCGCTCAGGGCGGTCAGCGGCGCGACGACGGCGGGGACGTGGACCTCGACGAGGTAGTAGCGCCAGTCGATCATCGTGGCGTCGAACCCGAACGGCTCGACGTCGTCGGGATGCAACGCCTCATGCAGCGCGAGCGTGGACCGGTCGGAGAAATGCAGCTCGGCATCGGCGTACGGCCGGTAGAGGTCGAAGTAGCGGCGCAGGAAGTCCAGTCGCCCGCGCTGCCGATCGAGGCTGCGGGCCCAGTCGCGGGTCCGCGCCGATCGCGGAAGTGACGTGACGACCCGGTCGGCGGTGCGATGCGCGCGGTCGCCGAGGCGGATCAGCTGATCGACCCGCTCGGACCCCGGCCACTGCCAGCGCGGCACCCGGACCTCGCCACGGTCGCGTTGCACCATCGGGTGCTCGACGAAGTAGCCCCACACCAGGTCGTGCAGCAGTCGGAAGCTCAGCGGGTTACGGGCGCCGGAACAGATCGTGTAGTACGCCGGCGCGCCCGGCTCGGGTCGGGTTGCGGCCGCCGCGAGCGTTGCGTTGACGACGAGGTCGACCGGGATGATGTCGATCACGCCGTCCGGGATGCCGGGGAAGTCGGGCAGGTCACCGCGGCCGAAGGCAAGGATGATCGGCTCGGCCATCTTGAAGCCTTCGATCCACCCCGGGAACGGCTGGCGCAACGCGCTTTCGATGATGCTCGGGCGGAGCACCGTGACCGGTAGGTGGGCGGCGGTCTCCTCGACCGCGCGCTCGGCCATCGCTTTGGTGAAGGTGTAGCAGTCGGTCCAGCCGAGGCTGCGGCCTCGCTCGCGGCCGGCGTCGACCAGTGTCTTGGTGACCCATTCCCGGCGCCGCCGCTCGGCTTCGGCGGAGACCGACAGCGCGCCGAGCGTGCTGTGATCCGCGTCGGCCTCGGCGGTGAAGACGGCAAGCTGCTCGGCCGAGCGGCTGTCGATCTCGGCCCGCTCGCGCAGCTGCGCCGCCATCGCGGCCTCGGCGCGCCAGTCGACGGTGTGGTCGAGGCGGCCTTCCCGGACGTGTCCCTGCTGACGGCCGGCGACGTACGCCGTGGAGACGTGGACGTAGTGCGGCCGGCTGCCGCTCGCCTCGATCGCGGCGAGCAGGTTCAGCGTGCCGTGCACGTTCGTGGCGAAGCCCTCGTCGATGGCCGGATCGAACGACACCTCGCCGGCGCAATGGATCACGATGTCGAGGTCGCCGGGCAGCTCGGGCAGGTTGTCGAGGTCGCCCTCGAGGACCGCGATGTGACCGCTGTCGAGCAGCGGCCCGAGGTCGTCGCCGCGGCGCGTCCGCAGCCGCTCGAAGGCCGGCCCGGCCAGCACCTGCCGGACCCGATCGTGGGCCGAGATCATCCCGCGGGCGCGCACGACGAGGGTGACCGGCGTCTCCGGGAGGTCGTGCAGCAAGCGCTCGAGCAGGGCCTCGCCCACGAAACCAGTCGATCCCGTGACCAGGATTCGCTGTCCGGCGAGGGCCTCGGCGAGCGGCCGGGCGGTCATGGCATGGCAGTCAATCACGCCCAGCGACGCGTGCTCAGGGCGGATCAAGCACAATGCGCAGATGCGATGTTCGTACCGCGCCTCGATCGCGGAGCCGGTCGAGGCGGTGTGGGCCGCGCTCTCGGATCCGGACCGGGTGCTCCCGGCCCTGCCGGGTGCCACGCTCGCGCGGGACGGCGAGGGAATCGTGGGGTCGGTCAAGTGCGCGGTCGGCGGTGCGCAGATCACCTACCGGATCACGGTCGCGAGCACTGCGGCCGATGCCGGCCCGCGCGCCGGGGTCCTGTCGATCGACGGGCGTGAGGCCCGCGGCAGCGGCACCGTGAGGGCGACGCTGACGGTGGCGGCTACCGCTGCCGACGCCGGCACCGGGGTCGAGGTGGACGGCGAGATCGAGGTGACCGGCCGGGGCGCGAGCGCCGATCCGGCGGACTGGTCGCGGGTGCTCGGGCGCCTGCTCAACGGCGTCCTCGCGACCGTTGTGGGTGCGCACGTTTCGGGCGCCGAACGGGCGACGTCGGGCGGACCCGAGACCGCCGCGACCCCGCCACGGCCGGCGTTGTCGATCGCGCCCGACGGTCGCGACTACGCCCCCGACGACCTCGGCTGGGCTGACCGGCTCCCGAGCGCCCGAGTGGTCGGCACGATCGTGTTCGGCCTCGTCTTCATCGTCCGCCGCCGACGGCGGCGGCACCGATCCGAAGGAGCTGACGAATGACCAGCAGTGACCCGGCGCAGGTCATCGGCCCGGTCGAAGACCGGTTCGATGAGATCCTCACGCCCGAGGCACTCGCATTCGTCGCCGACCTCCAGCGCACCTTCGGTGCCCGTCGTACCGAGCTCCTGGCCCGGCGCCGTGACCGGCGGGCTCAGGCCGCCGCGACCGGCCGGCTCGACTTCCTCGACGAGACCCGCGAGATCCGTGCCGACACCACCTGGCGGGTGGCGCCGCCCGCCGACCTGGTCGATCGCCGGGTCGAGATCACCGGCCCGACCGAGCAGAAGATGCTCGTCAACGCGCTGAACTCCGGCGCCAAGGTCTTCATGGCCGACTTCGAGGACGCGAGCACCCCGACCTGGCACAACAAGGTGCAGGGGCAGATCAACCTCATCGACGCGATCGAGCGGCGGATCGACTTCGTCTCGCCGGAGGGCAAGAGGTACGCACTCAATCCGACCGTCGCAGCGCTGATGCCGCGGCCGCGCGGCTGGCACCTGCCCGAGAAGCACGTGCTGGTCGACGGCGAGCCGATCAGCGGCGGCTTGTTCGACTTCGGGCTGTTCTTCTTCCACAACGTGGCCCGGCTGACCGGCAAGGGCACCAGGCCGTACTTCTACCTGCCCAAGCTGGAGTCACACCTTGAGGCCAGGCTCTGGAACGACGTGTTCAACCATGCGCAGGATGCGCTGGGGGTCGCACGCGGCACGATCCGGGCGACCGTCCTGATCGAGACCATCCCCGCGGCGTTCGAGATGGACGAGATTCTCTACGAGCTGCGCGAGCACTCCTACGGGTTGAACGCCGGCCGCTGGGACTACATGTTCTCGATGATCAAGATGTTCCGCGACCGGGGCGAGGAATACCTGCTGCCGGACCGCAACAGCGTCACGATGACCGTGCCGTTCATGCATGCCTACAGCGAGCTGCTCGTGCAGACCTGCCACAAGCGCGGCGCCTTCGCGATGGGCGGGATGGCCGCGTTCATCCCCAGCCGCAAGGACCCCGAGATCAACCGGATCGCGCTGGAGCGGGTCAAGGCCGACAAGGAGCGTGAGGCGCGGGCCGGCTTCGACGGCACCTGGGTGGCCCATCCCGACCTGGTTCCGACCGCTCTTGCGGAGTTCGACGCGGTCCTCGGTGATCGCCCGAACCAGATCGGCAAGCTGCGGCCGGACGTCGATGTCAGCGCGGACGACCTGCTCGCGGTGTCCCTCACCCCCGGGGAGAAGACGGCGGTCGGGCTCCGCACGAACGTCGACGTCGGCATTCGCTACATCGAGTCGTGGCTTCGCGGCAACGGTGCCGCCGCGATCCACAACCTGATGGAGGACGCCGCGACCGCCGAGATCTCGCGGTCGCAGGTCTGGCAGTGGGTGCACAACGACGTGACCCTCGCCGACACCGGCGAGCAGGTGACCGCCGAGCTCGTGCGCAAGGTGGCCGACGAGGTGACGGCCGAGGTCCGGACCGAGATCGGCGACGCCGCCTACGAGTCCGGCCGGTGGGTCGAGGCCCGCGAGATCTTCGAGGACGTCGCGCTCTCGGACGACTTCATCGAGTTCCTGACCCTGCCGGCGTACGACCGGTTGTAGCTCGGATTGGCCGCGCTCGACACCCTCATCGCGGACTGCCGCCGCGAGCTCCCACCGGCGAAGGTGATCACCGAGCCGGTCCAGCTCCGCACCTACGAGTGCGACGGCCTCGCGGCCTATCGGTGCATGCCGGGTCTGGTGGTGCTGGCCGACTGCCGGGCGGACGTCGAGTTCGTCGTCGGCCGTTGCGCCGAGCTCGGCGTGCCGTTCATCGCCCGCGGGTCGGGGACCGGACTGTCGGGTGGCGCCCTGCCACGCGGTGACGGCGTACTGATCGTGTTGTCGCGGATGGATGCGATCGTCGATGTCGACCTTGACGACGAGCGGGCGGTCGTGCAGCAGGGTGTCATCAATGCCGACCTGACCAAGGCGGTCGCCCCGGCCGGTTACTACTACGCGCCGGACCCGTCCAGCCAGCAGGTGTGCTCCCTCGGCGGCAACGTCGCGGAGAACTCCGGCGGCGCGCACTGCCTGAAGTACGGCTTCACCGCGCACCATGTCACCGGGCTCGAGGTGGTCCTGCCGGACGGTCGCGCCGAGCGGTTCGGGGGCAGCGCGCCGGACCCGGTCGGGTATGACCTGGTCGGCGCGATCGTGGGCAGCGAGGGAACTCTGTGCGTGGTCACCGAGGCGACCGTGCGGCTGCTCCGCCGGCCACAGGCAGTGCAGACCGTCCTGGCCGGCTTCCGCACGATCGATGACGCCGGGAACGCGGTCAGCGCGATCATCGCGGCCGGCGTCCTGCCCGCGGCGATCGAGCTGATGGATGCCCTCGCGATCGAGGCCGCCGAGGCCGCCGTACACCCGGGCTATCCGGTCGGCGCGGGCGCGGTGATGGTCGGCGAGCTCGACGGGCCGGCCTGCGAGGTCGATGCGCAGCTGGCCGAGGTCGAGCGGTTGTGCGCCGAGGCCGGGGCGTTCGAGATCCGGGTCGCGGCCGACGAGGCCGAGCGCGTCTTGATCTGGAAGGGCCGGAAGTCCGCGTTCGCGGCGGTCGGCCGGATCAGCCCGGACTACATCGTCCAGGACGGCGTGATCCCACGGACCGCGCTGTCAGAGGTCCTGCTGGCGATCGCGGCGGTGGCGGCCGAGGCCGGAATCCGGGTCGCCAACGTGTTCCACGCCGGCGACGGCAACCTGCACCCGCTCGTTCTCTTCGACGAGAGCGCCGGCGAGACCGAGCGGGCCGAAGCGGTCTCCAACCGGATCATCGACCTGTGCCTCGAGCACGGCGGGTCGATCACCGGCGAGCACGGCGTCGGTCACGACAAGAAAGTGCACATGGGCAAGATGTTCAACGAGATCGACCTTGACGTGATGCAGCTGGTGCGGTGCGCGTTCGACCCGGACGGGATCTGCAACCCGGGCAAGATCTTCCCGACCCCGCGGCTGTGCGGCGAGCGACCGGGCCGCGCCCGCGGCGTGCACCCGTTGCAGGAAGCCGGCATCGCCGATGTCTTCTGAGTCGTCATCGTCGGTGGGTGGCGTCGCGGCCGGGTCGGTCGCCCAGCCGATGAACACCGCCGACCTCGCGACCGTGATGCGGCATGCGGCCCACGACCGCAAGACCGTGGTGGCCTGCGGCGGGCGGAGCAAGATCGACTGGGGAACGCCGCCGTCGGCGCTGGATCTCCTGGTCAGGACGTCGTCGATGGACCGGATCCTCGACCACGCGGCCGGCGACCTGGTCGTGACCGCGCAAGCCGGTGCGCCCCTGGCCGCTTTGCAGGAGCAGGTCGCGGGTGCCGGGCAGTGGCTCGCGCTCGACCCGCCCGAACCCGGCGCGACGGTCGGCGGAGTCGTCGCGGCCGCGGCCAGCGGGCCGCGCCGGTTGCGGTACGGCACGCCGCGCGATCTCCTGATCGGGATCACGATCGTGCTGGCGGACGGCACCATCGCCAGGTCGGGCGGCAAGGTGGTCAAGAACGTCGCGGGATACGACCTGGGCAAGCTGTTCACCGGCTCGTTCGGGACGCTCGGCGTGATCGCCGAGTGCACGTTCCGGTTGCACCCGCGCCCCGCCGTACGCCGGGTCGTCTCTGCCCAAGTCGACGACCCGGTTGCCACTGCCCGGCGGGTCTTTGCGACCGGTGCCACGCCGGCCGCCCTTGAGTGGGACGGCGCGACGATGACCGCGGTGATCGAGTCGGTCGAGTCGGCCGCTCAGATCCAGGCCGCCGACGTCGCGACCGCGATGAGCGGTGAGATCGGCGATCAGCTGCCGGCCGGCTTCGGCGTTCGGCCGTGGCAACCGGCGGGGCCAGGGACGCCGGGCGGGATCGGGGTCAAGATCACCCACCGGCTCGGTGGGTTGCGCCAGGTCCTCCGCGCGATCCGCGACCTGCTCCCGGCCGCGCAGCTGCAGGCCCACGTCGGCAGCGGGGTGATCTGGCTGGCGACCGAGGAGGCCGGCCTCGGCTGGCTCGGCCCACTTCGCGAGCGGGTCGCCGACCACGACGGGGGAGTAGTCGTGGTGCAAGCGCCGGCCGAGGTCAAGCGCGGGATCGATGTCTGGGGTCCGGTGCGGGGGTTGGACGTCATGCGACAGGTCAAGGCGCAGTTCGATCCGGACGGCCGGATGTCGCCCGGCCGGTTCGTGGGCGGGATCTGACGTGGCCGAGATTTCGCCCGACCTGGTCTCGGAGTGCGTGCACTGCGGCTTCTGCCTGCCGACCTGCCCGACGTACGTGTTGTGGGGCGAGGAGATGGACTCCCCGCGCGGGCGGATCTACCTGATGAAGCAGCTGCTCGAGGGCACGGCGCTCGACGCGACGATGACCGGGCACTTCGACAACTGCCTCGGCTGCATGTCGTGCGTGACCGCATGCCCGTCGGGAGTGCAGTACGACGCGTTGATCGAGGCGACCCGCGCCACGATCGAGCCCGACGCCGAGCGGCGGCGGTCGGACCGGGCGCTTCGCGGCATGGTGTTCGCGCTGTTTCCCTATCCGCGCCGGCTGGCGCTGCTGCGCGGGCCGCTGCGGGCCTACCAGCGAAGCGGGCTTCGCCGGCTGGTCCGCCGGACCTCGGTGCTCGACCGGCTGCCGGCCGCGGTCGGGGTCATGGACGACTTGCTCCCAACCCTCGCCGCGAGGCCGGCCGTGCCAGCGCTGACGCCGGCGGCCGGCGTGAAGCGAGCCCGGGTCGGGTTGCTGCTCGGCTGTGTCCAGCGCCAGTTCTTCCCGGACGTCAACGCCGCGACCGCCCGGGTGCTGGCGGCCGAAGGCTGTGAGGTCGTCGCGCCGCGCGGCCAGGCATGCTGCGGCGCGCTGTCGCTGCACGTCGGCCGCGAGGACGAGGCGCTGGCCCGGGCCAAGCGGCTGATCGCGGCCTTCGAGTCACAAGCGGTCGACGCGATCGTGGTCAACGTCGCCGGTTGCGGCTCGTCGGTGAAGGACTACGGGCGCCTGCTCGCCGGCGACCCGCACTGGGCGCCCCGGGCCGAGGCGTTCTCCGTCAAGTGCCGTGACGTGAGCGAGTTCCTCGCCGAGCTCGGGCCGGTGGCGACCCGCTACCCGCTGCCGGTGGTAGCGGCGTACCACGACGCCTGTCACCTCAGCCACGCCCAGGGGATCCGGGCGCAGCCCCGGTCGCTGCTCGCCGGGATTCCGGGGCTCGAGGTGCGGGAGATCGCCGAGTCGGAGATCTGCTGTGGTTCGGCCGGCGTCTACAACCTGCTCCGGCCGCAGCCGGCCCGCGCGCTCGGCGACCGCAAGGCGGCCACCGTGGCCTCGACCGGGGCCGAGGTCTTGATCACGGCAAACCCGGGCTGCCTGATGCAAGTGAGTGCCGCGATGCGGCGCGCGGGCCACTCGATCACCCTCGCGCACACCGTCGAGGTGCTCGACGCGTCGATCCGCGGGCTCCCGGTCAGTGCCCTCGGCGTGCGGCGATGAGGTCCGCGACGCCGATCACCACCAGCAGTACGCCGCC
>CAYNDD010000024.1:2029-21393 GCA_964395425.1 uncultured Frankiaceae bacterium | reverse complement strand
AGGGGGTCAATATTGAGGTGGCGACACGGGGTCAGTTTTCACGCGACGGCGACAGATCAGCAGCGATGAGAGTTCAGATCCTCGCGGCTCGCTCTCACAAACCTGGGCCGCGCACGCATACTCTGCCCGGTCCGCCGGGCAGGGACGGACGGACTGCTCGAGTGTTGGAACATCCGCAAGACATCCAATGCGGCACCATCGAGGCAAACGTGCAGGTCAGACCATGTTTTCGGCCACCATGAGACTGACTTACGACATCTGATGAGCGGCTGCCTCTGCTCTGTTGGTTCAGCTGCTGACCTGGGAACGTGCTCTCCGGCGACTCCCGTATTCCGGCCCGCGCGCTGCTACGTGAGTGCCTTGGACGCGCCGGTCTCGCGACGATGGCGGCCGAAGCGTCGGCGCTCGGCGGCCCCAAGCTCGATGACCGCGGTCACGGTAGGCGGCGGCGGAGACACCTGGGCCCCCGCGCGGACCGCTTGGAACTTCGCGAGGTAGAGACGGGCCTGGGTTTCGACAATGCTGACAAACTTGGTGGCATCGACCGCAGCCGCTTCGGTGGGATAGGCAGACTTCACCTCATCCCGGGCAATCTGCACGCATCGAACCACCTGATCAGCAGCCACGGTAGGGAACTCCGCATGGAGCCCCCGTACAACCAGGGCAAGCAACTCGGAGCGCGTGGCCAACGGCTGTTCGGCGCTCATGCCACCTCACCGAAGCGGCCACCCAACCCGGTGGCGAATGGATGTCACTGCTGCATGTGGGCTAACCGACGGTACCGCCGGCCGGGCTAAGGCAGCGTGGTGCGTTCGGGTGAATCCCCCCGCGATCGCAACGCCGGCGAGGCCAGTTCGCGGCCTTGCTGACGATTCGGCCGCAAGCCGACGGGCATGGCGCAATGTCCTCAAATGGGCGACTTGCGAGCTCGACTACTTGTTCCGAGGAGCAGTCGCGCGCCACGAGTACCGAATGAACGGGGACCGTCGATGCCGACATGTTCACAGTGCACTCCGTGGATCGATCGAGCCGAACTGCGGCGCCGTCTGTCCCGACCGCCGAGCGGCCCGTCCAGCACGGTGGCCCGCACGGTCTAAGGCGAGATCGATATGGTGCGGCGACGGTTCGTGCATCACGGGGGGTGGGTTCGTTGGGTCGAGTGGTCGCGATCATCGTATTGCTTGTGCTGGTGGCTGCTGCGATCCCGTTGGCGCGGCGCAACAAACGGGTGTTCAACGCTCACAACGACGAGATGGAGTCCTGGGCCGCCTCGCACGGTTACAGCTATGTCTTCGAGGACAACAGCCAGTACGACGGCTACACGTTCTACCCGTTCGGGCAGTCCGATCTGCAGTACGCGCACCGAGTCATCACCGGCACGTACGCCGAGCACGCGATCGCGGTCTATGACTTCTACTACGCGACCGCGGGCAGCGCGGTCGGCCCGGCCGGCTCTGGCCCCTCGGACGTCTACTTCGCGATGCTGGTCATGCAGCTGCCCGCCACCGTGCCCTGGCTCCACGTGACCGAACGGAAGCACCTCGGCCGACATGCGGACGGGGACGCGATCAGCACGGGCGACGAGGCCTTCGACGCCACCTACGTGCTGTTCGCCAAGGATCAGGAGTACGCGAGGTCCGCGATCTCAGCACCGGTCAGGTCCGGACTGCCGGCCCAGTCATTGACCGGAATGCACATCGTCGACGGCCGGCTGTTCCTCTGGCAGAGCCGCCACAAGCACGACGTCGCATTGATCGACGACCGGCTGCGCTTTGCAGCCACGGTGGTCGGCGATCTTCCGGTCCCGCGATCTTGACCCCGCGCTAGCGCTTGTCCCCCACCCGAGGACCGTCAACCTGAGTGCGGGCGCCCGGGCCGTAGCTGGTCGGCCGCCGTCGACACCGTGGACGGGTCGAAGCCGCTCGGTCGGTGTAGGTCGTGTGCCGCATACCAAGCCTGTTACTGCGGGGTTTCGGTCGCGTCCTCGGGGTAGATGCTGCGAGTCTCGGAGCGCCGGTTGTGTTGATTTATCCAGTCGCTCAGGTAGGCCTTCGGGAGCAGTTTGATGATCGCCAGGGTCAGGTACAGGACGGTGTTGATGGCCACGAAGATGCTGAGCGCGGCGAACCACGAGGTGTGCATGGTGTTCTCAGAGAGCACGGCGCTGAGCAGGGTGCCGGTCACCAGGTGCCCCTGACGGTTTCGCGCTGCTGGGTCGCGTTGGTCTCATGGGTGGTTTGCGATGCGTGGGCAACATGACCCCAATTGGCGTTGCGAGCGAAGGTGATGTCGAAGATGCCCTTGACGTAGACCACATCGAGGTAGACGTCGTAGAGAAGCTCGGGGATCAGCAGCCCCGCGAGCAGACGTGCCTTCCATCCGCCGCTCCAGGCGCTGACGACCCGATCGGCGACGAAGAGGCTTCCCACGCAGATCCAGAACGGGTACCAAACCCACTGGTCCGTGGCGAGCGCCGTGACGAGGATGAACAGCCAAAATGTACTGAGTGCAATGACCGAGTAGCCGATGCCGAGCTGCTGGGCCCAGTAACGGAGCATGGTCGGGGACGGTCCGTAGGCGCCAAGATTCTCCAGGGCGCCGCGCTGCCAGCGGAGGCGCTGGGTCCACAGGTTGCGCCAGGTGGGCATGAGTTCAGTGACCACCCGGCAGCCGCCGGGGGACACCATGAGTCCCCCAAGGGACTTGATGGCGAGGGTCAGTTCATTGTCTTCGGTCAGCGCCGCCGTGTCGTATACATCACCCTGGACGCCTGGTAGCAGGTCGCCGCGGCTCGCGGCGATGGTTCGCAGCGCCCGCGCTCGAAACATCGATGCTGTGCCAGTCAACACGAAGACCCGCCCGCGCCGGCGCCGGATCTCCCGGGAGTACCGGACGTACTCGTTACGTTGAAGCTGGCCTAGGAGGCCGTGGCCCGCTTCGCCGTAGAACAGACCGCCGATCGCCATGAGGGCTCGATCGCTGGTGAAGCGCTGAACGCCAACGGCAAGGAAGCCGTCGTCGAGCACGGTATCCGCGTCCATGCACATGACGATGTCGTTCTCCCCGAGACCGTCGAGAAGTCCGCGCAGTGCCTGGTTGAGCGCCCCCGCCTTCTTGTCGGTGTTGTCCACGGATTCAAACACTTCCGCCGCGTGCGTTCGCGCAATGAATTCGGTCGCATCAGTGCAGTTGTCAGCGACAACGATGACGCGGTCCGGCGCAGGGTGCTGGGCACGGAGCGAGTCAAGCGTCGCTCCGATGGAAGCTGCCTCGTTGTGGGCGGGGATGAGGACGGTGACCGCTACCGGTCCGCCAAAGACGCCTCTGGTTGCGGCCATCACAAGTTTGGGGGCGAGCAACTTCACTGCGACGTCGGTCGAGCGACGAGATCGGTCCGTGACCACTCGTTCGACGAGGGCCACGGTGGCGGCGAAGATGAGACCGAGACCGACCGCGCCGATCACGATGGTGAGGGCAGGCGCCTGGTTGTCGTAGATGAAGTGCCACCCGCCGAACAGTGCCCTCGACTTCGTAGCCTGGCTGACAGCCGGTGAGCTTGCCGACACCGCGAACCACAGCACAAGCGCTCCACCGACGACGATGCCTGCGATAACCAACCCGACGTAGCGGCCGAGCCAGCCGCTGGCATGTCGGCGCTTGGTGGCCCGGACATCGTTGCCTGCAGGGGGGCCCGCCGCGGCCCCTCGCCCAACGGCGGAATCACCAGCGGGGTTGCTCGCGGTGCCTAGATCAGCAGTCCACCGACTACTCGAAGCGTCGCTGTCGAGGCTTGTGGACATTGTGCCTGCAGACCTCCGAAAGCCACTGATCGTTGCCAGGCGCCGTCCAGCCCGATTCACGCCGGAACGGTTGCCCTCGGGAGAGTGATCGTCATCCGCGACGAACATGGACAGGGCACAAAGGCCTGACACCGTGGCGCGTCCGCCAAGCACCGTGGCTGACCGATCTAGCCGATAGCGGAGCCTCCTGACCTGCCGCGACCAGCGTTCCGAGGCTCTGACATGCGGAGATGCTGGTCATCGCTTGCCATCACTCGACGGCGCTAGGTGACCGCATCGAAGTTCGTCCCGCGCGGCCGAACGAAAGTTCAGTTCTCGGCGACCGGCCCGAAGGCGCTGTCCCGTTGAGCAGCGGCCTGGGTGCTATTTGACGCCGAGCAGGTCAATGACGAAGACGAGGGTCTGGCCCGACAGCCGATGACCGCCGCCAGCCTTACCGTAAGCCTGCTCCGGCGGGATCGTCAGCTGCCGCCGACCGCCGACCTTCATGCCGGGGATGCCGTCCTGCCAGCCCTTGATCAGCCCGCGCAACGGGAACTCGATCGACTCGCCGCGGTTCCAGGACGCGTCGAACTCCGAACCCGAGCTGAACTCGACACCCACGTAGTGCACCTCGACAGTGTCTCCGGGCTTGGCTTCGTCACCGGTCCCGACGACGAGATCCTCGATGACCAAGTCCGCCGGCGGTCCACCGCTGTTGCCGGTGAGCTCCGGCTTGGTGAGAGACATACCCCCACACTAAGGGGCCTCACCCGTCGTACCAGCTCAGCGTCGCGGTCGGGCGGTCGAGATCCGCGACCGTCAGATCGCAGGGGATCGTCCCCGCATGACGTGCCACCCCTCGCTACCCGCAAGATCCGGCTCAGATCGACAATCCCGCAGGGCGAGGACAGGTCACCCGGTGCGAGACGCGGTCCAGCGTCCGGTGCCGGTGAGTGTGAGGTTGTTCGTGAGGTGATAGGCCGCGAGGACCTCGGTGAACAGATCGGCGACGTTGCCACTGATCGACGTGCAGTCAGCATTGCTGAGGGGCAGCGGCACGTGAAAGGTGGCGGCGGTGTGTCCGGCGACTTGGTCGATGCCGCTGAGGGTGCCGCTGACCTCGGGGTGTGCCGCAGTTCCGGTAATCGTGCCTTTGAGGGTGCCGCTGGAGCTGTTGGTGCCGACTTGTACGCCATGAAGTCCCAGGCTGGAACCTCCGCCTCCCGCCAGGGTCAGAGTGCCCGTCACGGTCGTGCCGTCGGAGGTGAGGTCGATCTCACCGGTCATGGTGAGGGTGCCCGTACCGGAGACTGGAATCCCGCTGGAGACGTGAAGGTGGGATCGAACGCTGGCCCTGATCGAGGCAGCGTAGTGCCCCGCTTGCACGATGCCTGCGCCGGACGTGCAGGGCGGTGGTGGTTTCGGGGCGTGGTGGCTCACGACGATCGTCGCGTAGCCGGTGACCGCGGTAAGCCGGTCCAGATACTCGGTGGCGAGCTCGATGTAACTCGTGAGAATGGGGTTGACGAACGGGGCGATCACCTTGGGGACCTTGCCGGTCAGGAAGCTCGTCACGAGATTCCTGAGTTCCTCAACTTCTGTACGGCGCACGCTGACAGTGGCCCTCACGGTCGGGGTGACCACAACGGCGTGCTGACGGTCGCGGGCTGTCTCGTTTCCGGTCATGTAGGTCAAAGTCTGGGTGAACTGCCTGTTCAGCACGCCCCGACTCCCGCCGGTGGTCACTAGTCCGGGTTCTTGGCCGCGGACGTCCCAGCTCACCGGGGCGCCCTCCTTGGCCAGGGTCGGGAGGGCGACGTTTGCGGCGGCGGCGCAGTCGACGAGCTGGGACGGCCAATCCTCGACCTCGGCATTGCGGTTGATCGTCACTGTAAAGGTGCCGGGGTTGCGCAAGGGCGCGAGCGGGAAGCTGTTCGACGTCGGGTCTGGCGTCACGGTGGTGGTCCAGGGCTTGAGGTAGGACCTGATCATCGTGAAGACTGCGACCGCCCCGATAGCGATCGACATCGCGTTCAGGACCGGTTGTTCAACCGCCTGGATCAGGGACTGCACCGACTGTTCAGCGAGGTCGACCACGTGGTTCCAAAAGCCTGCGAGAAAGCCAGCCACACCCCCGGCGATCGCACCAACCGTTCCGCCGCCCGCCGCGCCGTTCACGAATTGGGCGACGCTAGCGGGATCGAGCTTGAGGAGATTGAAGACTTGGTCGAGCACGTTGTTGACGAACCCGGCGACAGTCGTGCAAGGCGCCTCGACGATCCCGTCGAACACGGCGGCGGATTCGGCCGTCGCAATCGACGGCCCGCGGTAGAGCGCACCGCTCACGGATCCCGTCGGTGACGGACTCGCCGTGGGAGTGACGTGTTGCAGCAGATCGGCCATGAACAACGTCGTGACAGCCGTGGGGATCACGACACCAGCCGGTTGCGTCCAGTCCTGAGGTCCGAGCAGCCGCCCGGCCTCAACCGCATCCGGATCGTTCTTCGCGATGACCCAGCCACCGATGATGTCAGCGAACGTCGGATAGTGGGGCGGGCTCGGCAGCATCGCGTTAAGGTCGCTGGCGCTGATGCCGTTCTTGGCCGCGAGCTCGACGTTGAGATTTGCGACCTGCCACGTCGTCAAGGTGAACACCCGTGAGCCGGTGACGGGCACGTCAGGCGTTGTTGCAGACGCGTTGGCGACCGTAGCGACTCCAGCGTTGGCCAGCACCGCCACCAGGCTCCGGGTGGAGCTGCCAGCCGCCTGGCCGACCGCCGGCGAGACGAGCGGACGGCCCGCGGTGCCGCTGCCATGAGTACAGGCCGATGCACAAAGCATCAGGCCGAGGATGCTCGTGACAATTCGCCGCATTCGTTGACCTCCCGCCGTGATCGACTCTCGAGTCAGGCGTCAGCCGTCAGGGGTTGGGACAGGTACGGAACTTCAGCGCGGCTACAACCGTCGAGTGAGATGAGCCATGGGAGAACACGACCGTTCCCTTGAACGTGTAGGTCGCGCCGGCCCCCAGCGAAGCACCGTCGATTGACGAGCCGACCTCCTTGCCGTCCAGGATCAGCTTGCGGGAATTGACCTTCCACCCTGACTTGCCGTGGCCTGTCACCGCGACCGACAGGCTCGACGCCGGCAGGCACGACGCCGGACCGACGAGCGTCACACTGCCATGACTGCCGTGCTTCGTCACCGACTTGTGCAACCCCGCCAGCCGGAATGGCTGCACCAGGATCGTGTCGCCATTGGTGCCCTTTTCGACGGCCCACATCGCCACGCCGTGGCCGCGTGGCGTGGTGGCGACCTGCGCGGCGAAGCCGGCGGTCGTGCCGTGCACCGGGAACCGGAAGGTCGCCGCGTGCAGGGTGTCGGCGAGGTTGCCGACGGCAAAGTTGCTTCCCTCTTCGGAGATGTTGACCAGCCGGCCGCTGCGATCGGTGATGTCGTCGTGGGTCGTCACCTCGGTGGTGTCACCGGTCGATCGCACCGGCGAGAACGCGGTGCCGGTCCACCGCGAGACGACCGAGGTGTAGTAGTTGGTCTTGCCATCGCCGGTGATTAGCCGGACGCCGCGTGAGGTTGCGGTCAGGCCGAAGTCGATCCCCTGTTGCCACGCGCCGCCCGGCACCTTTCGGAACGGCTTCCAGGAGCTCCCGGGTCGGTAGGAGTAGGACGGCGGCTGCGTGATCTCGGAGCCGTCGGTGATCGCAATAATGGGCGTAGAGTGCGCGAACGCCAAGTGCGCGTACGTGGTCTCGAACGGGATCTTCACCTGGACCGGACTGCTGGTGACACCCGCGCGCAGCTCCAGGCTGGTCCCACCCGCGTAGGCAAGCGTCCAGATCGTGCTCCCGGGCCCGACCACCGCATCGAGGAGCTGGCCGTGACTCGGGCCGGCCGCCACATCGGTCTCCGGCGATAGCACACCGTTCGTCACGGTCGCCTCGGCGATCTGTGCGGCGTGCGGGTCGGTACCTGAGCTCGCGGTGTCGTGATACCAGACAAGGGTGATCTTGCCGCCCGGCGGGGCCAGCACGAACATGTCCGCGGCGGTGGACGCATCGCCGGCATCGATGGTTTGGACCCCGCCCTTGCAGGCCCGCGCTCCGAGCGGCAGAACACAAAGGTGGACCGTCCGCAGATCACTATTGGAGATGTTCGCCGAGATCCACCCGAGGTACGCCGTACCGTCGGCGCCCATCGCGATGTCGCCGGACTGGCCGGTCAACGACACGCCACCCAAGATCGGGAACGCTGCGCCGACCGGGCCCGGTCGCGCGGCGGCGGCAGCTGCCGAATGCGCTGGCGCCGAGCTCGCCGGTACAGCAAACGCCAAACCACCGGCCAGCGCCACCCCAATTACCACTCCGGCGACGGAGCTGTGGCGAACCAGGCCGAACAAGCGTGAACGGGACGAGGGCACGACGTACCTCCAGCGGTGCGTGTCTTGTAGCGGAGCGAATCCATGGTTGGAAACGACGGCGACGGTCATAGCTTGCTGATCAAGAGCCGCGAAATTGCCTTGCTTCGCGCGAAGGTGCTTGCAGTCGCGGGGTTGTTGAAGTCAGCGTTGGTCACGAGCACGATGTAGCCCTTCGCCTCCGCTGCGAACTCCTTCACCGCGCCATGGACGGCGCGGTCACCGATGCCCGAGACGCTGGTATCCGAGCCGTCGTCGCGCTTGATGATCGCGACCTGAGCAGCCCACGTGTTCGGCGGCCCACCCTCCTTGTCGACAATGAAGAAGAAGGAGTCCGGGATACTGGCGCCGGTCACGTTACAGAACGATCCATCGGAACCTTGAATGGCCGTGTAACGGACGCCAACTGCCCGGCTCAGTTCTGCTGCCGTGACCAGGGCGCAGCTGCCCGCCCCAATGACCGACGCTCCACTAGTTGTCGCGGACGTCGAACCTGCCGCAACACCGGATGAACCGGCTGGATGAGACGAGCCGTTGCAGGAACTCAAGGTCAACGCCGTGACGCCGATGACCGCGACGTGTGCGGCCAGTCGTCGTGAGGTTATGGAAAGGCGCATGACGATCTCCGGTCGGGCTGGCAAAGCTGGACGTCGTTGACGCTAGGCGCGCACCGCTCATGGGGAATCCGTGGAAACCCTCGATCTGGGCGGCCGGTCTGGCGTCGAGGCTTGATGGCGCTCTACGTTCGGCGCATGAGGGGCTTTCTGATCGAGCGCTACTGGCCCGGGGTAACACCTGCCGACGTCCGCGTCCTCGAGAATCAGCTCGTCCGGTTGAGCGGCTCCGATGCCAGGTTCCTCGCGAGCACCCTCATGCTGGCGGACGAGGTGGTGTTCTTCGAATTCTCGGCGGTCGACGATGCAGCGGTGCGTGAACTGGCCCGTCGGGCGGGCCTGCCGTGTGATCGGCTTGTCGCGGCCGAGCGCACGGTTATCGACCCGTAGCGCCCATCCGCGCACCGAGTTCAGCGCGGGACCTGATCCCGAGCTTGCGGTAGACGCGAGCGAGGTTGGCTTCAACGGTCTTGACGGCGAGGAACGTGCGGTCAGCGACGTCTCGGTTGCTCAGCCCGGCCGCCGCTAGCTGCGCGACGAGCCGTTCGGTCTCGGTGAGATCCGAAGGAGCATTGGGCCGCACATTGACCCTCGCAAGCTCTGCGGCAGCCTGCCCGCGCCAGGCGGTTGCGCCGAACGACGTGAACTCCTTCACGGCCTCAGTGAGGAGGTCCCGCGCATCCGACTTCGCCTTGGCGCGGCGACTGATTTGGCCAGCGATGAGCAGGGTGCGCGCACGGTCGAAACGCAGGGACGAGGCGTCGTACCACTCCAGTGCGGCCGTCACCGACGACCGGGCGTCGTCCAGCCGCCCCGAATGCGCGTCAATCAACGCGCGTCCGGTCAATGCGACCGCCACTGCGGACATCCGACCGGATCGTCGTGCTTGTCCGTCCAGTTCGGTGTGGAAGGCCTCCGCGTCCGCAACGCGACCGGCGCCGATCAACGCGCAGAAATGATCGAGATGCGAGCGGCTGTAGCCGGGTTCCCCGAAATGCATCCGGGTGAGCCCTTCATGCCAGCGGTCAGTATAGATGAGAGCCCCGGCGGCGTCGTTGCGCGAGAGCGCGACGAATCCCAGCGTCGCATTCGCGCGAGTGCGAAACCAAGTGCTCGTCGTCGGGTCGTCGAGCAGGCTGGAAAGCACCCGCTCGGCGTCGTCCAGTCCGCCCTCACACGCCATCACCAGGCCGAGGTTGTATCTGGCTTGGGTCCCTTGGCCGCCGAGCTCCCCATAGGTGCAAAGCTCAAGGTGCTCCTCGGCATAGGCCCGGCCTTGTGCCAGGCGGCCGCGCCACAGGCTGATCTGCACGAGGTGACCGAGCGCGTAGGTGATCGACGACAGGTCGCCGATCGCGCGTGCTTCGTCGAGTAGTGAGCAGAGCCGATCTTCCGACCCGTCCAAGTCGTCTGCGTACTTCAACAGCACCGCGTAGCTGGTGTCCGCGCGATCGGAGAGCCGCCGGTGGGGGTGACTGCGCTCGATGGCGATCGCCCGGGCGAACATGTCGTGATCGAGTCCACGACCCGCCCGGAAGCGGGCGCCGGCGACCTGGTCGAGCGCGCCCGAGAGGATCACCGGATCCGGCTCCTCCTGCGCCCCGAGCAGGTCCAGGGCGCGCTGGGATGAAGCCTCGGCCAGAGCAATGTCGTCGGTGGCCGCCGCAAGAGTGAGAAGTGCCTCAGCCAGGACCAGAGGATCGTCCGACGCCTCCGCAACGGCCATCTGAAGCTGACGCTCGGCATCGTCCCAGCCGGACACCTCGACGACGATCTCCGCGAGCCTGATCCGCCGACGGGCCCGCGCCGCGCCCAAGTCGGTTACCTCCATCGCTTCTGTCTGCGCCCGCCAAGCACCCGCGCTGTCGCCGGCGCGGAACCTCGCATCGGCGAGCCGGTCCAGACGCGCCGCACGCTGAGCACCATCTGTGGTGTGTTCCAGGGCTAACTGGGCAAGCTCTTCCGCGAGTTCGGGGACGCCGGCTGCGAGGACAGCGGTAACGCACTCATCCAACTCGTCGGCCAGGTCAGCGCTGGGCTGGGTTGCTGCGAGCGCCGCATGTCGGACGCGCTCGATCGGATCGCTGGTAGCGCTCGCGAGGCGCTCGTGCAGCGCTCGACGGCGGGCGCCGGTCAGGCTGTTGTAGGCCGACGCGCTGAGAAGCGGGTGAGCCGCCCGTAGGACTCGAGGGTTACCGACAACGGTCGGCTCGTCAACGACGACCATTCCCGCCGCAACTGCCCGTTCGATCGCCTCGCTGTCCACATCCATCGCGTGCAGACGCCAGCTGGCCGCCGTCGCGGCGACCAGCTCGGCCACCTCCGGTCCGACGTCACGGACGCGGGCGTCAATCAACGCGTCGAGCCCGACCGGTACCGGAAGCGGGCTGCCGGCTTTCGGGCTGATCTCAAGGCGGTCCAAGGCCCGGGCCAGCTCCAATGCATAGAGCGGGTTGCCACCGGTGGTCTCGTGTACTCGCAACAACAACGGCCGAGTCAGCCGGACACCGCCTCGAGCCTGAAGTACGGCGAAGAGCGCCCCCAAGCTCAACGGGCCGACGGCGATCGCGGTTAGTCGATCAGACGAAAGCTGTGACACCACCGGCAGCTGCACGTCGTGGCCGCGGACCGTCGCGAGCAGCCGCGCGGGGTGAAGTCCGTCCAGGCGCCGTAGGGCAAAGGCGAGGACGAAGGCGCTGGCCACATCGAGGTATGGCAGATCATCGACGGCAACCAGCACGGGAGCAGACTCGGTCATCATCTGCAGCGCTGACACGATCGCAGTGCCAACCGTACGCTCGTCGAGCACGTCCGCGCCACCCTGTTGCAACGACACCGCTTTCAGGGCCCGCTGCTGCACGTCAGGTAGTCGGTCCTGGACCGACAGCGGGATCGAACGCAGCAGGTCGGCTAACCCCACCCACGGCAGCCGAGCCTCAGCCGCCGTGGCACGGCTGATCAGCACGTGTTCGCCCGCCAAGCGTCGGCCAGCGACAATCGACTCCCAGATCGCTGTCTTGCCAATACCGGCCTCGCCGGTCAGTACCACTGCGGCGAAGCCGGCACCGTCGACGCCCAGCGCCGCGAGGATTGACGAACACTCGGTCGCGCGCCCGATGAGGTCGGCCTGATCAACTGCCACGCCAGTGCTCCGTCAATCCGATCACCCCGTGGCGCGGCAGGTTCCAACGACTCCGCGTCAGCGTACGGGACTGGCTCCGGTCCTCGCGGATCTAAGGCGGGCGGTTGACGGAGCGCTCGCAGGGAACGCTGTCAGTAACACACCGCAGGCGATCAGATCGGAGCGCAAACATGACCATGACACGCGAGCGGGATGCAGCGAAGGATCGGCTGGTCCAGGCGGTTAGCGCTGCCCGAGAAGCGACTGTCACCGCCGTGCGCGACGAGATAGTGCCTGCCGTCATGGCCGCGGTCGAAAGCGCCCAGGAGGCCTCCGGCCCGATGTACGCCGAAGCAGCGAGTCGCGCCGGCGACGCGGTGGATGCGCTGCGGGGCAGCGATGTCGTGAAGGATGTCATGAAGACAGTGCGCTCCAGCGAGGCGGCCAAGACGCTCGGCCGCAGACGGCAGTCCAAGCGGCGCTGGCCACTGCTCATCCTTGCGGTGGCCAGCGGGGTGGCTGCTTTCTCCGTGGTCAAACGGAAGTCTGCTCCAAACGGCTGGGGTGCGCTGGCAGAGCCCGGACCGATGTCCACCATGACCTCCGCCGGCCCGTGCGTCGAGAGCACCGAGCCGGTAGACGCCTGGCCTGACACCCAGTAGCACGGCCGTCGAGCCTTCGTTGGCTCGCCGCGTGCGTCCGCACCGTGGCAATCCATCCCATGGACCCGATCACGGTCACCGGACCCGCGGTCAGTTGGAGATGCTGGGGTTGAGCGCCGCCGGGTAGGACAGGGACGGATCGTGCGGCTGGACGCTCAAGTCGTTCTGCAACCGTGAGAGGGCAGCGATCCAGTCCGTCATGATCGCCGCTGCCTGCGGGTCCAACGCTAGTTTCGGGACGTCGCAGGTGAGCAGCATGTTGTATGGCTTCCAGGTCTCGATCAGTGTCGCGAGGAGGTCGAACGATCTCCGCTGGTCCATCGGCTCGCCGGTCAACGGCGCAACCGTCGGCGTGACCCAACCGAGTGTCGTGTAGTCCCACACGACGTTGTTGAGGATGTCGTGCTCCACCGTCGAGACATGTATCAGCGTCGCGCACAGCCTCGCCAGCCGGTCCCGGGTGATGTCGGCACCGACGCCGTTGGACATCAAACGGTTGAGCTCGGCGACCCACGCCGTCAGCTCCGGATCGGCGGCAACCGCCGCGTCGCTGTCGAAGTAGATCGCCAAGTATCGCTCGACGTAGTCGTGGGTCACGGCCCAGAAGGTCATGACGTTGTCGCGGTACGGATAGTCGAACGGTGTCGACGTCGTACCACGGCGGGAGAACTGGGTGGGCGGTTCGTAGTCCCAGATGTCGAAGCGACCGAGGTGGTCTTCCACCATCCGCAGCAGTACATCCGCCTGGTGGGAGAAGATGTTGGCGAGGAACCCTCGTGGCCCTGATAGCTGGGCTGCGGCCAGTTCGACGTTGCCGATGAGCACGGTGTCGAAGCAGTGGTGCAGCAGCCGGCGTACCGGGTGTCGGGCGTTGAGCGTGTTGTTGGTCGCCAACGCGAACGGCGTGAGCATCGTCAGGTGCACGTCGACGTTGTGACGAAAGATCGTCAGATCCTCGTTAAGGCCGGCGATCAGCGCCGCTTGGGCCTGCGCACCATCCATCCCGTCGGACCGCACCGACTCCGTCACGAGCCGGCCGTCGCGGGCGACCAACGTGGCCACTCCCCCGGGTTTGGCGAGTCCGGGTGCGACCGGAAAGCCGCTGATCCAGTCGGAGCCCAGCTCATACCGATCGTCGGCGACGCGGCGAAGCCCGCTCGCGAACGGACCGCGGGTCGCGAGCTCGGCGATGACATCGTCGGTGACTGCCAAGGCGGCGGGCAGGGTCGGCGGCACGGGCCACGCCTTGCGGAACAACCACGGATAGAGCGCGCGCAGGAAGCGGGCCTGATCCGTCGGCACGGGCGACCTGTGTGCGGGTGCGATGGCTCGGACGATGGCGATCAGCCAGTGCTCCAGGCGAACCCTGCGGAGCCGCTGAGCGGCGCGATCCGACGGCGGGAACGTGGTCGGCAGGTACAACCCTTTGATCGGCATGTCCGGATGGAGTTCGGCGTACGGACGGAACTGCACCTCGCCGTCCACCGGCGCCTCGAGCGGGTAGACCTTCTGCCTGCGGAAGGCCAGCAGCGTGAACAGCGCGAGGATGTTGCGATACAGCCAGAATCGGATTCTCGTCATCGCTCGGCCGCTCCTGCTGACGGACAAAACGGGTACGCGACTGCACCATACGGCCGCGACCGGCCGCGGCGACTCAGACGAATGGGCGATTGACTTTTCGCTCGTCTCCTCCCCAGGCTGGCGCGGAGAGCAGCATCGGGTCAGGCGTCTGCGTGGGAGGAACCGAGATGACGGATACCGAGCCTCCGCCCAAGAGCACATCTGATGAGCGTCCCCACCCCGGCCTGGCCGAGCGGGTGTTCGACAAAATTGTGGAAGACGTCGACCAGAAGGTTCCCTGGTACAAGCTGCCCGAGCCCCTAGGCCTGATCGAGCTGATCGGGATCCGCAACACTCTGCGGCAGGACAACCTGTACGACACGTCACGGATGCCGGCCACGAGCCCGGCGCAACCGCCGCAGTACGAACAGAAGTTCCTCACCGAGCGCACTCCCGACGGCAGCTGGAACGACCTCGAACACCCCGAGATGGGAATGGCCGGTACGCGGTTCGGGCGCAACGTCCCGATCGAGGCAACCTGGCCCGATCGGGATCGAATCCTCGAGCCGAACCCGCGGGAGGTCAGTCGCCGGTTGATGACGCGAGACGAGCTCATTCCCGCCTCGGCCGGTAATGCCCTCATCGCCGCGTGGCTCCAGTTCATGATTCACGACTGGTTCCGGCACGGCACGAGCCCGCCCGACAACCCATGGGTCCTGCCCGCCGTCGAGGGCGACGACTGGCCGGAACCGCCGGTCAAGGTCATGCGTACCCCGGACGACCCGACCGGGAGTCCGGATGGCCTGCCACCGACCCACGTCAACGTCTTGACGCACTGGTGGGACGGCTCGCAGATCTACGGCAACAGTGCGGCCGACCAGGAGTTCCTGCGCAGCCACGAAGGCGGCAAGCTGCGACTCGTCGACGGGCGGCCGCCGATTCCGGACGATCCGGCCGCGAACCCGACGCTGTTGCCCGGATTTTGGCTCGGCCTCGGCATGCTCGTCACCGTGTTCGCGATGGAGCACAACAGCATCTGCGACGCCCTCGCCGCCGCCCACCCGGACTTCGACGACGAGACGCTGTTCCAGCGGGCCCGGCTGATCACCGCCGCCCTGATCGCGAAGATCCACACCGTCGAGTGGACCCCCGCGGTCACCGCCCATCCGACCGCGGTGACCGGGCTGCGCGCCAACTGGTGGGGCCTGGAAGGCGAGCGGCTGCACAACGCGTTCGGACGGCTCAGCAAGAGCGAAGTCATCTCCGGCATCCCCGGTGGCGACACCGCGGACTACGGGGTGCCGTTCGCCCTGACTGAGGAGTTCGTCGCCGTCTACCGGATGCATCCGCTGATCCCGGACCACTTCGACTTCCGGTCGGCGACGGACGACCGGCCCACACTCGGCGCGACGGAGTTCGACAAGCTGACCGGGCCGGCCGGGGCCGAACTGCTGCGGTCCAACCGCCTCGTCGACCTGCTCTACACGTTCGGCACGATGAATCCGGGCGTCGTGACCTTGCACAACTTCCCGAAGCACCTGCAGATGTTCAAGCGTCCCGACACCGGCGCACTCATGGACCTCGCCGCTACGGACATCCTGCGCTGTCGTGAGTTGGGCGTACCGCGATACACCGAGTTCCGACGCCTGCTGCACCTGCCGGTCCCGAAGACGTTCGACGACGTCACCAGCAACAAGGCCTGGGCAGCCGAGCTCTCCGACGTGTACGGCGGCGACATCCACAGCCTCGATGTCGTCACCGGCATGTACGCCGAGGACCGGCCCGAAGGATTCGCCTTCAGCGACACGGCGTTCCGGATCTTCATCCTGATGGCGTCGCGCCGCCTGAACAGCGACCGCTTCTTCACGACCCACTTCACCGACGAGGTCTACACCGCCGAGGGCATGAAGTGGATCGAAAACAACACCATGCGCAGCCTGTTGGCACGGCACTTCCCTGAGCTTGCGCCCCGCCTCGCGGACCTGAGCAACGCGTTCGCGATCTGGACTCGCTAGCGGCATCCAGCCAGTGACATCCACCACGGTTGCGTTCAGCGGCCGGGGCGGACAAGATCCTCCCGTCGGGAGGTTTCAGCAACCCACCCGGTGACGGTGAAGGAGATGCCATGCGCGCTGTGTCGAGCTTGACGTGCGCCGTTGCCACTGTCGCTGCTCTGGCGGCGGTGGCGCTTGCGCCCACGCCAGCGGCTGCCACCGGGTCGGCAACCCTGACCGGCACGGTCACCGCGCCAGACTTCGGCCCACTGTCCGGCATCGAGGTCGACGTCCTCATGACGACGACGACCGGCGAGGTCAGCGAAGCGGAGACCGATGCCAGCGGCGACTACACGATCAACGGGATCACGCCCGGGTCGTACTACCTGCGCTTCTACCCGTTCAGCCCGAGCCCGGCAGGCTCCGGCTACATCACCACGTGGTACAGCAGCGGCGGCACCGGCAGCCTGGATGCCAGTTCCGCGGTGGCGGTCGGCCTGGGCGAGGGCCCGAACTCCGTCAGCATGAACATGATCGAGGCCGGAGCGATCTCCGGGAAGATCACCGATGCGGTCAGTGGCAAGGCGGTCCAAGGCATGGACGTCTACGCCGAGACGCCGTCAAATTCATTGCAAGCCGGCAATGCCGCGATCACAGGCTCGGATGGCACGTACACGATCAGCAACGTACCGCCTGAGTCGGTGATCGTCCGGTTCCAGGGCTTGGCGCAGGAGTTCGGCGGCTACTACGGCGGCTTCACCGCCGGCGAGGCCCATCACGTGAGCGTCCTGTCCAACAACACCATCGAGCACGTCAACGGGGTGCTGCGGCCGATCGCACACGTCGCGGGGCGGGTCAGTGCGAAGTCGTCCGGCGCATCGCTGGGCAGCATCACCGTCCAGCTTCTCGACGCGGCCGGACACGCCATCGCGGTCGCCTCACCCAACGGGACGACCGGTGACTACACGGCGAACATCCCGAGCGGTACGCCGCTGAAGGCCAAGTTCGTCGACCTCGACGACTCGACGTACGCGACCCAGTACTGGAACAACCGGCCGATGCTCTCGTGCGCAGACCTGCTCAAGGTCGCCCCGAACACCACGGCCGGCTCCGTGAACGCCGCGATGACCACCTCGGCGTCGCAGATCGGGAGCTGCGGCAGCAGTGGCCCCACCAGTGCGCAGATCAAGGCGAAGCTGAAGACCGAGCTTCGCCCCGGCGGCAAGAAAGCGAACGTCAAGGACATTGCCAAGTCTCACGGGTTCGCCTACGTAAAGTTCTCGGCCCTGGAGGCCGGGAGCCTGGTGGTGTCGTGGGCGGCCAAGAAGGTCGGCGTCGTCGCGAAGGGTCACGTGACGTACGCAGGCGGCGGCGCAAAGACCCTGACTGTGACGCTGACAACGGCGGGCCGCAAGTTGTTCGCGCACGCAGGCAAGCTCGCTCTGACCGCATCCGGTTCGTTTACCCCCACCGGCGCCGGCGCGGTCAAGGAGGTCGTGAAGTTCTCACTGCCGCGGACTTGATCACCCGGCCGCGCCAGGAAACAGCGAAACGTGGCGGATTCCGGAGGACGGACCGCGCGGTCGCGTGGCCCTGCCTAAGGGTGCCGCGCGCCGATCGCGACCGCTGACCTTCGACCCTGGTGCGGCCCGCCGACACCGGCCATGCTGGCTTGAGGAGGCGAGCGCCATGTTTGCCACCTCAGACGGGCGGGATGGGACCTGCTCGACTGAGAGCTCGACATCTTTCGGATGCGTCAATACTTCAACGTCGTCGTGCGGGCCCGCGACGTGGCCACGGCGGTGCGCCACGACGCCGGGTTCCTCGATTCGATTCGCCGTGGCCTGCTCCCGCTGCCGTCCGACCACCGAGGCCAACCGCGCCAGGGCTTCCGGTCCCCGCGTGGCACGGCCCCAGCGGCCCTCACCGGCCGCATCGGCGTAGTGGCCACCGGCGGCAGCGGGGCCATGGCCTCGCTGGTCGGCGTCGCCCGTGCCCTGGAGAGGCCGACAGTCGGCCCTCGGTCTGTTCGGTGTGCTCCGGCTCGGCACTCCTCGGCTTCTAGCTGGGCGCGGGCATGCCTGCCGAGGAGGTCGCAGAGATGACCGCTTCGCTCCGCCCGGCCGAATACGTCGACGTCGACTGGCGCCGATCGACGTCGCCGTGGCGCTCAACGGCTTCTATCGGGAGGCACGCAGCGCGTAGACCCTCGCCGCTTACTCTGGCCGGCGAATCGCAGGAGGACAACGAATCCGCCGGGTGCCAAGAGGCGCCGGTCGGGTCGGTCAGGAGGGCGTCTGCAGACTGAGGCAGTCGGCGAGAAGGTGCTGGGTCGAGGCGGTGAAGGTGTCGTAAAGGGTGTACTTGATCGTATCGCCGGTGCTCTTCGCGACGTACGTCGAAGTGATCGGGTGCCAACCGGCATCGGGAAGCGTCAGCGTCGTACTCGCATAGCTCACTCCCCCGCCGCTTGGAGTCGTCTCCCGTAGAAGGATCGTGACCTGCTGACCGGCGACGCCGGCCCGGACCTCGGCGGTACCGGTGTATTGCTTCCCGGCGACTGTCGACAGACCGGGTGGACCGGGCACCCACGCGGGCCCGGTGTTGTTCACGCCCGCCGCACCGGTTGCACCGGGCTTCGGCGAGATCTGCAGTGCCCATCCCCCGTCGTAGCTGCCACCGCTGGGCTGCACGCGGGTGTCAACCGAGTTGGCGTTGTAGACCCCCGTCCACCCGCTCTGGCCCGTCTCCAGACTGAGGTTGGCGGACAGCTCCGTGACCCCCGCAGGAGTTGCCGGGCAGCTGGTCGGAGCCGGATTCACGGTGTTGATCGTGACCGAGCTGGTCGCCGTGTTGCCCGACGTATCGGTCGCGAGCGCCGTCAGCGTGTGCAACCCATTCACCAACATCGTGGTATCAACCGACGCCGTATACGGCGCACCAAGATCGGTCGCGACCGTCGTACCATCCACCGCGAACCCGACACTCCCAACCGCCACATTGTCCGACGCCGACGCCGACACCGTGACCACCCCACTCACCGTCGACCCACCCACCGGCGACGTGATCGACACAACCGGCGGAGTGGTATCCCCCAACGCCACGTTCTCAACATCGACCGTCACCGAACTGGTCGCGGTGTTACCCGACGTATCGGTCGCGAGCGCCGTCAGCGTGTGCAACCCATTCACCAACATCG
>CAYNDD010000024.1:0-1929 GCA_964395425.1 uncultured Frankiaceae bacterium | reverse complement strand
TGACCACCCCACTCACCGTCGACCCACCCACCGGCGACGTGATCGACACAACCGGAGGAGTGGTATCGCTCGGCTGCCACTGCGCGCTGCCTGCGTAGAACGGGTCCCGTGCCAGCGAGTTGTACGCCGACTGTGCGCTGGCAGATGTCGAGACGCGCCAATCGCACGCCGTCCCTGGCCGGGGCTCGTTGTAATAGGCGATGCCGGCGAACTGGGCGCCGGTCGCACCCTTGAACAGCGCCTCGGCGTCAGTGATCCACTGCGCCTTGCGGCCTGGCGAGGCCGGATCCTCGACAACGCCGAACTCGGGCAACCACATGGGCTTGGTTGGATGCTGCGAACCGAACGTCACGAAGCCTGCGACCTGGTAGGCCAGCGTGCGCCAGATCCCCTTCGGGTTGTCGCAGGTGTACGCGGTGTAGGCGTCCGCTCCGATCGCATCCACATACGCGTCACCCGGGTACCAGTTCCAGGCATACCTGGGGTCGCTCGTCGGCACAATGAAAGCAAACGACGTCATGATCCACATCCACCGCGCGTTGGTCACGCCCTGGGCCTGGAAGACGTTGTAAAAGGCGCGCCACGCCGCGATGAAGTCCGCCGGGGTTCCGCCCATGTTGCTCGCGGCCGACTCGGGCTCGTGGTTGAAGGTGAAGTAGACCGGATACCCGAAGGCCTTGACCTCAGCGGCCCAGGCCTGCATCTGCTTGTAGATCGCGCTTCCCGGCTGCGCAGACGCAATGCTCGCCCACGAGATGTCCGCCCCGGAGAGGGTCTCCGGCTTGACCGAGATGAACGGCACCGTGCCGCGCGCAGCGAGCCACTGCTCGTACGACGTCGGAAACGGCGAGTTCCACAACAGGTAGTCGCGAGTGAATGCCAACTGGTGGCCGGTCGTGGTCTCGAACGCGACGATCGCCTGTTGCTGGCTCTGCCCACCCGTCGGCTTCACTTCTGCGCCGAGGGCCATCGGTGCTCCCGGCGCGCGCAACGGGCCCGAGACCGCCGGATGCTCGACAGTGCCGCCGCCGCCGGTCCCGCCGCCGATGCGTGCGGACGGCGCCGCCGACGCCGAGGCCAGCGCCGAAATCGTTGCAACAACAACGAAGGCGACCACGATCGACATTCGGGACATAGAGGCGCGATCGCGCATTTGGACGACCATCCGGTTGGAAAGCGCGACCGTACCGCGATGCGGCCGCCCTGTCTCTACGTTGTCGAAGACCCGAAACCGGCGCGCGATGTCGTCCCTGGCCTCCGGTGCTTCCCAAGGCGTTTTCAGTAGGCCCTCCTGGGGCTGGTCGCGCGAGTAGAGTCCGAAGACAGGAGGGATGTCATGCCTGGAAGGCAAGATCCCCGGGGTGGATGGTCGTGTCGCCGCAGAGTGAGGGCGGTCGGGGTCTTCGGCCTGTTAGCCGGCTGTGTTGCCGTCGCGGCACCCACCGCAGCCCAGGCCGCGCCGACCTACCTGGTCACCAACACCCACGATTCGGGTCCGGGATCGCTGCGGGCCGCTCTCCTTGCCATCGACGCCAGCACCTCCGGCGGCGTCGCCGACCTGCGCAAGGTGACCGGAACAATCGCTCTGGCCAGTCCGTTGCCCGCGCTCAGCGGCGCTGACCAGCTCTTGGGGCCGGGTGCGCCGGCACTCACTGTGTCGGGGTCCGGGAAGCATGTCGTGCTCACGGTCCTGGCCGGCGCGAACGTGACCGTCACGGGCCTCCGCCTCGCCCACGGGTTCTCCACTGCCCCGGGAGGCGCGGTAAACAACGCCGGTGCGCTGACCCTGCGTCGGGATGTCGTGACAAACAGCACGACGACGACGGGAACTGAATACTTCACAGGGGGCGGCGGGATAGCCAGCACCGGATCCCTGACCCTGAACGACACCACTGTCTCTCATAACACTGCCATCGGTGCGTTCCCAGC
>CAYNDD010000023.1:3656-21451 GCA_964395425.1 uncultured Frankiaceae bacterium | reverse complement strand
AGTTCGAGCAGATGGAGATGGAGTTCTTCGTCGTACCGGGCACTGACGAGGAGTGGCACGAGACCTGGATCGAGAACCGTTGGAGCTGGTACGTCGACCTCGGGTTGGCGGAGGAGGACCTTCGCCGCTACGAGCACCCGAGGGAGAAGTTGTCCCACTACTCGAAGCGGACCGTCGACATCGAGTACCGGTTCCGCTTCGGCGGCTCGGAGTGGGGCGAGCTCGAAGGGATCGCCAATCGGACCGACTTCGACCTGAAGACGCACGCCGAGCATTCCGGGGTTGACCTGACGTACTTCGACCAGGACAAGAGCGAGCGGTGGACGCCGTACGTCATCGAGCCGGCCGCAGGACTGACCCGGTGCGTGCTGGCGTTCCTGCTGGCCGCGTTCGCGACCGACGAGGCGCCGAACGCAAAGGGCGTGATGGAGAAGCGGACTGTGATGCGCCTCGACCCGCGGCTGGCGCCGGTGAAGGTCGCGGTCCTCCCGCTCTCGCGCAATGCCGAGCTCTCGCCGAAGGCCAAGGCGCTCGCGGATGAGCTTCGGCAGCGCTGGAACGTCGAGTTCGACGACGCCGGGGCGATCGGCCGCCGCTATCGCCGGCAGGACGAGATCGGTACGCCGTTCTGTGTCACGGTCGACTTCGAGACCCTGGATGACAACGCGGTGACCATCCGCTCCCGCGACACGATGGCCCAGGAGCGGATCCCCCTCGACGCCGTCGAGACCCACCTCCTGAAGTCCCTCCCACCCTGCTGACCTGACAGCCTCTGCGGCGGCCGCTTGGCTGCGCTAGAACGCACCGAAACGGCGGCCGCCGTGGCCATCCACAGATTCGGCTCTCGCGATCGAAATTTTTGCGGACCACGACAGGCTGGCGGCATGCCTCGTCTTTGCCCGGTCGATCCGTTGTTCGAAGCTGTTGTCGATGAGCAGGACGGTGTTGTGCACCGAGATCAAGCGGTCCGCCACGGACTGACGCGGACAGCGCTGACTTACCGACTGAGAAGCGCGCAGTGGCAGGTGCTGCTCCCCGATGTCTACCTCACGCGGGCCGGCGAGCCCAGCCGCCGTCAGATGCTCATTGCTGCTGTCCTCTTTGCGGGCTCCGACGCTGCGGTCGATGGCGCGAGCGCGTGCCGGTTCCACGGGATCACCTCGGTTCCGGACGACGACGGGCAGGTGTTCGTTGTCGTGCCGTGGGGTTCGGCAGTGCGAAGCCGCAAATTCGTTATCGTCCGGCGGACGAACGCACCGATCCGTTGCGTATCGACCCGTGTCGTGCGATACGTGGATCCTGCGACCGCGGTGATCGCGGCGACTCGGCGGATGCGCAACGAACGCGCGGTGCTCGCTGCCCTGAGCGAGGTGCTTCAGCGGCGCCTGGCGACGTACGACGATCTCGTCCGCGCCCATGTCGAAGGGCCACCCCGGAACTCGCGGCTGGCAGATGACGCCTTGGAGCACCTCGGTGCCGGGACGAGATCTGCTCCTGAAGCCGACTTTCGGCGGCTCGTCCGCGCGAGCCCGCTGCTCCCGACGCCGGAGTTCAATGTGTGGCTCCGCCTGTCGAGCGGCCGGGTGGTTTGCGTTGATGCGCTGTTCAGATCATCAGCGGTGGTGCACGAGACGAACGGCCGCTCCGCGCATGTACGTGAGGATCGGTTCGAAGACATGCAAGAACGCCACGATGCGCTCACTGCCGAGGGGTTCACCGTGCTCCACAACTCGCCGCGGCGGCTGCGCCTGCGTGGCCGCGAGGTGGTCGCCGAAGTCGAGCGGTGTCACGTGCGTTTCGACAGCCGTGGTTTGCCGCCAGGAGTGGTCGAGGTCGCCATGGCCGGATAACTGCGTTCTATGGCAGCGAGACGGCCATCGCGAGCGGGCAGGGGAGGATTTGGGAGTGGCGGTTGCGGTGGTGGTGTTCACGCGTGACCTTCGGGTTCACGACAACCCGGCTCTGCATGCGGCGGCGACCGCCGCTGACCACGTCGTTCCGGTCTTCGTCGTTGACGACGGGATTGCCCGGGTCGGCTTCAACGCGCCCAACCGCGCGGCGTTCCTGGCCGACTGCCTCGCCGACCTCGACCGGTCGATCCGGGAGCGCGGCGGCCGGCTGGTCGTGCGGCGCGGCGACGTGGTCGACGAGGTCGTCCGGCTCGCCGAGCAGGTCGACGCTCAGGCCGTGCACATCGCCAGGGACTACAGCCGGTACGCCGGCACCCGCGAACGCCGACTCCGCGACGGTCTCGGCCGGCGCCCGCTCGTCACGTACGACTCCCACGTAATCGCACCGCCCGGCGAGGTCGTCACGACCGCCGGCGAGGCGTACTCGGTCTTCACGCCGTACCACCGCACGTGGGTGCGGCACGAGCGACGCAGGGTGCTGCCGGCGCCGAGATCGCTCAGGGTGCCGTCCCGGGTCGCCGCCGGACGGCTGCCGCGACCGGATGAGATCTGCGCGGGGGCGCGCAGCCCGGACCTCGCCGCCGGTGGGGAGTCGGTCGCGCGGGCGCGGCTGGCGCAATGGCTGCGGCGCGGCCTCTCCGGCTACGAGCGGAGCCACGACCTCCTGGCCGAGGACGGCACGAGCGGCCTTTCGGCGTACCTGCACTTCGGCTGCGTCAGTGCGGTCGAGGTCGCCGCGCGGGCCGAGGGCCACGGTGCCGGAGCGGCGGCGTTCGAGCGGCAGATGTGCTGGCGGGACTTCTTCCACCAGGTCCTCGCGGCTCGGCCCGACGTCGTGGACCGCGACTGGCGGCCGCGGGGCGACCACTGGCGTCGAGACGATGCGGCGTACCGCGCCTGGCAGGACGGACGGACCGGCTACCCGCTGGTCGACGCGGGCATGCGCCAGCTCGCTCGCGAGGGCCGGATGCACAACCGGGCCCGGCTGGTCACGGCGAGCTTCCTCACCAAGCACCTGTACGTCGACTGGCGGCTCGGCGCGGCCCACTTCTTCGACCTGCTGCTCGACGGCGATCTCGCCAACAACACGCTCAACTGGCAGTGGGTTGCCGGCACCGGCACGGACAGCCGGCCGAACCGGGTGCTCAACCCCGCTCGCCAGCTCGCCCGGTACGACGCCGGCCTCGACTACGTCCGGCGCTACGTCCCGGAGTTCGGCACCAGCGCCTACCCAGGGCAGATCGTCGACCACGGCGAGGCAGTCGCGGCGTTCCGCGCGGCGCGGGGTCGTGGCTGACCGGCGGACCGGCGGATTCGCCCCTTCACCCGCGCTGGGTAGTGTCGTAGCGGGCCCGGACGGGTGGATTTCGTGAGTCGAGGAGCAGCGGTGCCGAAGTACGTCTACGACTTCAGTGAGGGCAATCGCGACCTCAAGGACCTGCTCGGCGGCAAGGGCGCGAATCTCGCCGAGATGACCAACCTCGGCCTGCCGGTGCCGCCCGGCTTCACGATCACGACCGAGGCGTGCAACGTCTACCTCGAGACCGGCACCGAACCGGTCGAGCTCGAGCGCGAGGTCAGCGCGCATCTGACCGCGCTCGAGCAGGCGATGGGCAAGTCGCTCGGCCAGGCCGACGACCCGCTGCTGGTGAGCGTGCGGTCCGGCGCGAAGTTTTCGATGCCCGGGATGATGGACACCGTCCTCAACATCGGCCTGAACGATGACTCGGTCGACGGCCTGGCCAAGCAGTCGGGCAACGAGCGCTTCGCCTGGGACTCCTACCGCCGGCTGATCCAGATGTTCGGCAAGACCGTCCTCGGCGTCGACGGCGAGCACTTCGACGACGTGTTCGATGCCGCCAAGCACGCCAAGGGCGTCACTGACGACCTCGCCCTCGACGACTCCGACCTGCGCGAGATCGTCGCCCGCTACAAGGCGGTCGTCGCCGAGCACGCCGGCCGCGAGTTCCCGAGCGAGCCCCGCGAGCAGCTCGACCTCGCGGTCCGCGCGGTGTTCGAGTCGTGGAACGGCGACCGGGCCAAGCTCTACCGCCGCCAGGAGCGGATCCCCGCCAATCTTGGCACTGCGGTCAACATCGTCGCGATGGTCTTCGGCAACATCGGGATGGACTCCGGCACCGGCGTTGCCTTCACCCGTGACCCCGGCAGTGGCGACAAGGGGGTCTACGGCGACTACCTCCAGAACGCCCAGGGCGAGGACGTCGTCGCCGGCATCCGCAACACCGTTCCGCTCGCCGAGCTCGAGAACATCGACAAGCCGGCGTACGACGAACTGATGTCGATCATGGCGACGCTCGAGCACCACTATCGCGATCTGTGCGACATCGAGTTCACGGTGGAGCGCAACAAGCTCTGGATGCTGCAGACCCGGATCGGGAAGCGGACCGCGGGCGCCGCGTTCATCATTGCGATGCAGTTGGTTGACGAAGGCCTGATCGACATGGACGAGGCCCTCCAACGGGTGACCGGCGCGCAGCTGGCCCAGCTGATGTTCCCGCGCTTCGACGACGACGCGGCGAAGAACCAAATCGCGACCGGGGTCAGCGCGTCACCGGGCGCAGCGGTCGGGAAGGCGGTGTTCGACAGCGTGACGGCCGGTGAGTGGGCGGCGCGCGGAGAGGCCGTGATCCTGGTCCGCCGCGAAACCAATCCCGACGACCTGCCCGGCATGATCGCGGCCGAAGGAATCCTCACCAGCCGGGGTGGCAAGACCAGCCACGCCGCAGTGGTCGCGCGCGGCATGGGCAAGACCTGCGTGTCCGGCGCGGACGACCTCGAGGTCGACGTCAAGGCCAAGTTGGTGACGACCAAGGGCGGCGTCACCTTCGGCGAGGGCGACGTCATCTCGATCGACGGAACGGCCGGCCGGGTCTACCTCGGCGAGGTGCCGGTCGCGTCGAGCCCGGTCGTGCAGTACTTCGAGGGCACGATCGAGCGTACGGCCGACCCGCTGGTGACCGCGGTCGACCGGATCATCACCCACGCGGACGCCAAGCGCCGGCTCGGCGTACGAGCCAACGCCGACACCGAAGACGACGCGGCGCGGGCTCGCCGCTTCGGCGCCTTGGGCATCGGGCTGTGCCGGACCGAGCACATGTTCCTCGGTGAGCGGCGCAAGCACATCGAGCGGCTGATCCTGGCCGAGGGCGAGGAGGAGCAGCACGCGGCGCTCGATGAGCTGCTGCCCCTGCAACGCGAGGACTTCGTCGGGATCTTCACCGCGATGGACGGTCTGCCGGTGACGGTCCGGCTGATCGACCCGCCATTGCACGAGTTCCTTCCCGATCTCACCGATCTGTCGGTCAAGATCGCCGTACAAGAGGCGAAGGGCGAGCCGGTCGCCGACAGCGATCACCGGCTGCTCGAAGCGGTCCGTCGGCTGCACGAGCAGAACCCGATGCTGGGTCTGCGCGGCGTGCGGCTCGGCCTGGTGATCCCGGGTCTGTTCGCGCTGCAGGTTCGCGCGATCGCGGAGGCCGCGGCGCAGGTGAAGAACGCCGGGAAGGACCCGAAGCCGGAGATCATGGTGCCGCTTGTCGGTGCCGTACAGGAGCTCGAGATCGTGCGCGAGGAAGCCGAGCGGATCGTCGCTCAGGTCGCGAAGGAAAGCGGCGTCATGGTCGACACGCTGATCGGCACGATGATCGAGGTCCCGCGGGCGGCGCTGACGGCCGGGCAGATCGCCGAGGCCGCGGACTTCTTCTCCTTCGGTACCAACGACCTCACCCAGATGGGCTGGGCGTTCAGCCGGGACGATGTCGAGGGTGCGTTCTTCCCGCGCTACATCGATCTCGGGATTTTCGGCGTCAGCCCGTTCGAGACCCTCGACGCCGAAGGCATCGGGCGGCTGGTCAAGATCGCGGTCGACGAGGGTCGGGCGGTCAAGCCGCACCTGCACGTCGGGGTGTGCGGCGAGCACGGTGGGGATCCCGAGTCGGTCCACTTCTTCCATGCGGTTGGGCTCGACTACGTCTCATGCTCGCCGTTCCGGGTGCCGGTCGCCCGGCTCGAGGCCGGCCGCGCCGCGCTCGACGCGCAGGGCAGCGACAGTCGCTGAGCCGTCCGTCGTGATCGCGCTCGTACCGTGACCCCGTTCGCCTGGTTCCGCTGGGCGCGACGCGTCGTCCTCGCGATCATCGCGGTGGTCGTAGTCGCCGTCCTCTATGTCGCCGTCCACATCTGGTGGGTGGCGCGCGAGGACCAGCACCCGCGGTCGGACGCGATCGTGGTCCTCGGCGCCAGCCAATACAACGGCGTCCCCTCGCCGGTCTTCGCCGCCCGCCTGGCGCACGCGGTCACGTTGTACGACGACCACGTTGCCTCGCACATCGTCACGGTCGGCGGCAAGGAGCCGGGCGACGCCTACACCGAGGCCGAGGCCGGGAAGACCTTCCTGACCGCGCACGGCGTGCCGGCGACCGCGATCGTTGCGTTGCAGACCGGCCGCGACACGTTGCGCAGCCTGCGCGCCGTCGATGCCGAGTTCAAGACGAAGCGCTGGCACAGCGCGGTGCTGGTCACCGACCCGTGGAACTGCCTGCGGGCACGCACCATGGCGCGCGACCTCGGGATCCGGGCGGACACCTCGCCGGAGCGCACCGGGCCGGCGGTCGCAAGCCGAGGCGTGGAGTTCCGCTACATCGCCCGGGAGACCGAGGCCTACATCTATTACAAGATCTTCCACAACGACAACGAGCACTCGGCCGGTGTGGTGTGACCGGGTACGACGCGGCCACCCGCGAACGCCGGGTGGCCGAGCCCGAGAAGCTCGCCAAGGGTGAGCGCGACGAGTTCGTGCGCGATCGAGCCCGGGTGCTGCACTCGGTCGCGTTGCGGCGGCTGGCGGCGCGGACCCAGGTGGTCGGGGTCGGGGAGAGCGACTTCCCGCGAACCCGGCTCACCCACTCGCTGGAGTGCGCCCAGATCGGCCGCGAGCTCGCGGTTGCGCTCGGCGCCGACGCCGACCTGGTCGACACCGCGTGCCTCGCCCACGACCTCGGCCACCCGCCGTTCGGGCACAACGGCGAGACCGCCCTCGACGAGTTCGCCGAGTCGATCGGCGGCTTCGAAGGCAACGCGCAGAGCTTCCGGGTGCTGACCCGGCTCGAGGCCAAGATCATCGAACCCGGCGGCACCAGCGCCGGTCTCAACCTCACTCGCGCCACCCTCGACGCCGCGACGAAGTATCCGTGGCCCCGCCAGCCGGACTCGCCGAAGTTCGGCGTCTACGCCGACGACCTGCCGAGCTTCCGGTGGATGCGTGGCAAGGTCCCACCCCGGGCCCGAAGCGTCGAGGCGCAGATCATGGACTGGGCCGACGATGTCGCTTACTCGGTCCACGACCTCGAAGACGGCGTACAGGCCGGACACGTGTCGCTGCACCGGATCGACGACGACGCCGACCGCACCGAGGTGATCTCGGTGGCCCGCGAGTCCTACCTCGACGTGCCGGCCGACGATCTCGATGAAGCGCTCGCCCGGTTGCAGTCGCAGGAGTTCTGGCTGCACGACTTCGACGGATCGCTGCGGGCGATGGTCGCGCTGAAGCGCATGACGAGCGAGCTGATCGGGCGGCTGTGCAGTGCCGCGACGGAGGCGACCCGCGAGCGCGCCGACGGCCGGCCGCTTCAGCGCTACGCCGGCGATGTCGTGGTGCCCGCGGCGACCCGGGCCGAGTGCGCCGTGCTCAAGGCGATCGCGGATCGCTACGTCATGCGCCGCGACAAGACGGTGATCCTGCAACGCCGTCAGCGGGAGCAGCTCACCGAGTTGCTCGCCGCGCTCGTGGAGACGGCGCCGGACTCGCTCGAGCCCTGGCTTCGAACGGCGTACGACGCAGCGCCCGACGATGCCGCCAAGCTGCGGGTGGTGGTCGACCAGGTGGCGTCGCTGACCGACCCGTCGGCGCTGGCCTGGCACGACCGGTACGTCGGGGAAGGGCGCGGGCGCAAGGATGGCCGGGGGTGACCGTCGTGATCCGGCCGGCGACCGCCGCGGAGATCCTGGACCTGCGTCTGCGAGTGCTGCGCCCGACCGTGCCACGCGTGCCGAATCCGCGTGACCTCGAGCCGACCACGATCCACATCGGCGCCTTCGCCGGCGACGACCCGATCGGCTGCGCCACAGTCCAGCCCGAGGCCTACCAGGACGTGCCGGCGGCCTGGCGGATGCGCGGGATGGCAGTCGACCCGGCGTACCAAGGTCGTGGGGTCGGCCGGCAGGTGCTCGAAGCGGCAACCGTGGCGGCCGAGCACGGTGGTGCGTCGATGCTGTGGGCAAACGGGCGGGTGAGCGCGATGGAGTTCTACCTCGCACTGGGCTGGGAGCCGGTCGGGCCGGTGTTCGACCATGGTCCCGACTCGCTCCCGCACCGGGTGATCCTGCGGCGGCTCGGCTCGTAGCCGGCAGCCCTGAAGTCGTCGGCGGGTCACCGTAGAGTGTCGGAAGGCGACTTCCCCCGCTTGGAAGATCAGCGAACCGACCCGACGGGAGGCGGCCATGCCCGGACGGATCCGCGACGAGGACATTGCCGCGGTCCGCGAGCGGGTGCCGCTCGAGCAGGTGGTCGGCGACCACGTCGCACTGCGCAGCGCCGGCGGCGGTCGGCTGAAGGGGCTGTGCCCGTTCCACGACGAGAAGACGCCGTCGTTCACGGTCAACCCCTCGCTCGGCTTCTACAAGTGCTTCGGTTGCGGCGCCTCCGGCGACGCGATCACCTTCGTCCGCGAGATCGAGCACGTGGATTTCTCCGACGCGATGGAGATGCTCGCGCGACGGGCCGGCATCGAGCTGCGCCGCGAGGAGGGTGGCTCGGCGCCCGGGCAGCACGCCGGCCACCGGCAGCGGCTGCTCGACGCCAACGCGGCCGCGGCCGCCTATTTCGTCGAGCAGCTTCATCGCCCCGAGGCCGAGCTCGGCCGGCGGCTTCTGACCGAGCGCGGCTTCGACGAGGCGGCCTGGGCGCACTTCGGCGTCGGCTACGCGCCGAACGGCTGGGACATCACCCTCAAACACTTGCGCGACAAGGGTTTCACCGACGCGGAGCTCGCGGCCGCGGGCCTGACCAGCCAGGGCCAGCGCGGTCCGATCGACCGCTTCCGCGGCCGGCTGGTCTGGCCGATCCGGGACCGCAAGGGTGACGTCATCGGCTTCGGTGCCCGCCGGCTGCGCGACGACGACAACGGCCCGAAATACCTGAACACCCCGGAGACCGTGCTCTACAAGAAGAGCCAGGTGCTGTACGGCGTCGATCTCGCGAAGCACGATATCGCGAACAACCTCAAGGCCGTGGTCGTCGAGGGCTACACCGATGTCATGGCCTGTCACCTGGCCGGTGAGCGAACCGCCGTCGCGACTTGCGGCACTGCCTTCGGCGAGGAGCACGTGCAGATCCTGCGCCGGATGCTGATGGACCAGGACGAGCTGCGCGGCCGGGTCATCTTCACCTTCGACGGCGACGAGGCCGGGCGCAACGCCGCGCTGAAGGCCTTCGCCGGTGAGCAGAAGTTCGTGACCCAGACCTTTGTGGCGGTCCAGCCGGATGGGCTCGACCCGTGCGAGCTGCGCCAGCAGCGCGGAGATCTGGCGGTCCGGGATCTGATCGCCAGCCACATCCCGCTTGCCGAGTTCGCGATCCGGGTGACCCTCGACCGGTTCGACCTGAGCATCCCGGAGGGCCGGGTCGAGGCGCTCGCCGCCACCGCACCGGTGGTTGCCCGGCTGAAGGACACCTCGCTGCGCGACGAATATGCCCGTCGGCTCGCCGGTTGGCTGGGCATGGAGGTCGAGCCGGTGCTCGATCGGGTCCGGCATGGCTCCGGACGGCCGGCCGCCCGTGACGAACGCCCCACCGGCGCGCGGGCCGGCACCCGGCCGGGCGGCGCCGAGCTCCGGCCGGATCCACGCGACCCGCGCCTGGTAGTCGAGCGGGAGGTCGCCAAGCTGGTCGTGCAGCGGCCGGCCCTGGCCGGACCGGCCTTCGATGCGCTCGGCGAGGAGTGTTTCACCTCACCGGCGTACGCCGCGGTCCGCGCGGCGGTCGCCAAGGCGGGCGGAGCGGCACGCGCGGTCGCCGGAAGTGACTGGGTCACGACCGTGCAAGAGTCGGCCGAGACCGACTCGGTCCGCGACCTCGTCACCGAGCTCGCGGTCGAGCCGATGCAGTCGGTCGAGGACGACGACCCCCGCTACGCGGAGGCATTGCTGGTGCGGCTCGAGGAGATGGCGTTGACCCGGCGGGTGCAGGAGCTCAAGTCGCGCCTGCAGCGGCTCAACCCGGTCGAGCAGGCCGAGGACTACAACCGGATGTTCGGCGAGCTGATCGTGCTCGAACGGCAGAAGAAAGGGCTTCGCGACCGCGGCGCGGGCGAGTTGTAAGCCGATCGGGGGATGGCGCTGAGCCGAGGCTGAGCGACACTGACCCCGGCGTCAACTCAATGGGGGCATTTCCGGTGACCAGGACAGGACTGCGTCGATCCATCGGCGTCGCGGCCGTCGGCATGACGATCGCCGCGGGTGCGGCAGTGGGCTCGACCGCGTCTGCGGCGGCAACGACCAGGGCGCCGGGTGCGCACCACGCCTCGGCCCGCGGTGACTTCGACGGCGACGGCAAGGCCGACATCGTCGCCGGTGCACCGGGCGGCAATCGGGTCCGCGTCATCTATACCAAGGCCAAGCCGGGCGGGACCCACTCGCACTGGCTGACCGAGCCCGGTGGTGCCAACGGCGCGTTCGGGTCGGCGCTCGCGGTCGGAGACTTCAACGGCGACGGATTCGCCGACCTCGCGGTGGGTGCGCTCGGCTACACCAACAGCGACAGCGTCGAGCAAGGCGCGGTCTTCATCTTCACGGGGAGCAAGACCGGGCTGCACTATTCCGGGAAGCGGTTCCTCGGCCCGAACGCCTTCGACGACGACAACGAGCTCGGTGCATCGCTTGCGACCGGCACGATCAACGCGGACCGGTTCGCCGACCTGGCGATCGGCAACCCAGGTCCAGCGGGCGGTGGTGACTCGGAGGGCTCGGTGTTGGTGCTGTTCGGCTCGCCCTCCGGGCTGTCCCTGACCGGCTCGGCCGACATCGGCTCCGGAACGCCAGTGGAGCAAGGGGATTTCGGGACGTCGGTCCTGCTCGTCGACGTGAACGGCGACGGGCACAAGGACCTCATCGTCGGTGAGCCGGGTGGTGGCCCGGCCGATCCGTCGCCCGGTGGCGACATCCAGGTGTTCTACGCGACGGCGACCGGAATCGGTGCCAAGCACACCACGATCGACGGCTCCGCCGTGCACGCCCAGGGCGGCTTCGGCACGAACCTGGCCGGTGGGGACATCAACGGTGACGGCTTCGCCGACGTGGTGGCCGGTGCTCCTTCTGCGACGGTTGACGGCAAGGCGGTCGCGGGGAAGGTGGTCGTGCTGACCGGTGGGAGGCACGGCCTGACGGCCACCCGCCGGCAGGTGTTCAGCGAGGCCACACCGCATGTCGCCGGGGCGGTCGTGTCGACCGACCGCTTCGGATCCTCGGTCGCGGTCGGCGACCTCACCGGCGACGGCCGGGCCGACGTCATCGTCGGCGCGCCGGGCGCGGTCGCGGCCGGACAACCGGCCGGCGGCGCGATCTACCTGCTTCCCGGCGGCAAGTCCGGCGCATCGGCGGTCGGCTCCCGGCGGATCACCCAGGCGACGGCCGGCGTGCCCGGCGTACCGGTGTCGGGCGCGGAGTTCGGCACCGCGGTCGCGACGATCGGCACCGCCGTGGACGCCCATCGCGACCTCTTGGTCGGCGTTCCGGCGAAACACGAGGGTGGCCAACTGGTCGAGCTCCGCGGCGGGTCGGGTGGGGTGAGCGCTCATCACGCCAGGCTGTTCAAGGACACGACCCCCGGAGACGGGCTGGGCAGCGTGCTGGCGCTGTAGCGGGCCCAGCGGCCTCCTCGACGCCAGTTGGTTGGGGCCTTTCGACCCTGTGCGGCGGTCTTGGTTCCGCCGATGCCCTTACCGTGCCTGTGCGCTTTGCCGTACCCGGAAATGCCGACTCGTCGGCGTCGAAGGCACGGCCGCATAGCGCAGCCCGCGTCGCGATCAAGCACGGCGATGCTCGGGAGCACTTCTGGCGGGTGTACTTGCGCGCCGGCCTCGGCCTGCTCGCCGCCGAGACCGCCGTCATCCTCGGCTACCTGCTTACCACCCCGCACGGAACCCATCGGCAGGCGCTCGTGATCGTCACGGGCCTCATCCTGGCCGTCGTCGCGGGGCTGATCCCGTTCGTGCCGCGGATCGCCGCGACGAAGGGGCGAGTGCGATTCGGCCTGGCAATGACGGTGCTGGCCTGCCTCACGCTCGCCCTGTGCTCGTTGTGGGACGGCGGGATCGACAGTCCGCCGCTCGACCTGATCACATTGCCGGTCATGTGGGCGGCGGTCGGCCTGACCCCTCGCGTGGTGGCGATCTGCGGCGTGGCCTCGCTCGCCGACATCGGCATCGTCGGGGCATGGGACTCGCGGGTCGCCGCGCCGGCTCAGCACGTGGCGATGCTGTTCGCCGTCGTGATCGGCGTCGGGGTCCTTGCCTATGTCACCTCGGTCAACCGAGGCAGGCTCGAGCGCCAGGAAGCGATGCTCGGCGCTGAGCTTGCCTGGCTGGCCGACACCGACGGCTTGACCGGCTGCTTCAACCACCGGGTGCACGAGCGCGCGCTACGGATGGAAGTCGATCGAGCGCTGCGGCAGGGCACGCCGCTGAGTCTGTTGGTTGCGGATGTCGATCTGCTCAAGACCCTCAACGACGTCCGCGGCCACGCCGCGGGAGACGCCGCCCTCGCGACGATTGGCGCAGTCCTCCGAGCGAACATTCGCAGCTTCGATCAGGCCGCCCGGATCGGCGGCGACGAGTTTGCCGTCATCCTGCCCAACACCCCGCTGAGCGAAGCAACCCTGGTGGCCCAGCGGATCTCCGCTGCTCTCGACGCCACCCATGACGGCGAGGTCAGTGTCAGCATGGGCGTTGCCTGCCTTGACCCGACCGCTCCGAGCACGAAACAGCTGACCAGGGACGCCGACGTGGCGATGTACGCCGCCAAGGCGAACGGTCGACACCACGTCGCGACCAGCGGCGAGCTTCACTGGGGCCGCTGCACCCATGACGAGGCTATGGCCGATGTGGGACGGCCCGAGGATCGACGCCGGCTCGAGGAGCGGGTCCGGCGCGCCGACCGCGAGACTGCGCACGCGACGACGGTGCTCGACACATTGCTGGCAACCGCGCCGGTCGGCCTTGGCTTCGTCGACCGGGACTACCGCATCGTTCGGCTGAATGCCAGGCTTGCCACGATCAACGGATCGACGATCGAGGACCAGGTCGGCCGCACGGTCGCCGAGGTTATTCCCGAGATGTGGCCGAAGATCAAGGACGCATTCCGCCAGGTGCTCGAAGAAGGCGTCGAGCTGATCAACATCGAGGTTGACGGCGATAGCTCTGCCGACCCCGATCAGGTGCAGCACTACTGGCTGGCCAGCTATTACCCGGTGCGGCTCGGCGAGGAGATCATCGGCGTCGGAATCGTGGTCGTCGACATCACCGAGCGCCGGCTCTGGGAGCTTCGCCGCGCCGCGTTCACTCACAGTGCGGTGGCCGCGCTGGCCGCGACGATCGAGGCACGCGACCCCTACACCGCAGGCCACCAGCGGGCGGTGGCGGACATTGCCGCTGCCATCGCGGCCGAGCTCGGCATCGACGAGTTCGCGATCGAGGGCATTCGCCTGGCCGCGACGATCCACGACATCGGCAAGATCGCGATCCCGGCCGAGATCCTGAACCGGCCCGGCGAGCTGAGCAGCATAGAGATGGAGCTGGTCCGGACCCACAGCCAGATCGGGTACGACATCCTCGCCGGGGTTGACTTCCCATGGCCGGTCCGCGAGATGGTTCTGCAGCACCACGAGCGGCTGGATGGATCGGGTTATCCCAACGGTCTCCGGGGGGACCAGATCGAGATCGGTGCACGGATCATCGCGGTGGCAGACGTCATCGACGCGATGTCCTCGCATCGGCCGTACCGGGCCGCGGTGGGTGTGGACGCAGCAGTTGGAACGATCACAAGGGGCAGTGGCACGGTGTTCGATCCGGATGTCGTCGATGCCTGCATCCGGTGGATGCGGACCAGGCCCGAGGGCCTCGATCACATCCCGCCCGACCCGAGGGCGCACTGGTCACGGCAGCGGGGCGGACCGCGGCACCGCACGGCTGTGTCGGGTTGAACCCCTAGGTGCTTGTGTTATCCCAGTGTGAGCGTCAGGATGTCGCCGACACCTGACTCCTCTTGGGGGGGAACCCGAATGTCCCAGTCCAATCCGATGCCAGACCTCAAGTCGTTACCGCCGTTCGACCTTGCTGTCTTGGGGACGGGGCTGCTGGCATTCATCGTGTCTTTCTTCCCATGGTTCGGCGTGAAGGTGCACGGGGCCACCGTCGGTGGTGTGGATCTCTCGGGTTTCGGCACCAGTGCGACCGAGAACGCGTGGCACAGCTATTCGGTCTTGGCGTTGCTGCTGATCCTGCTCGGCACGATCGTGGCGGCAGCGGCGATCTTCGCAAAGGGCTCGCTGCCGGATCTGCCGATCGGTGCGCGTTGGATCGCGGCGGGTCTCTGCTCGTTCGGTGCCTTGCTGTACCTGATTCGGGTGTTCACCCTGCCCCATCACCACCAGAGTTTCACCGGCTTCAGTGCCACCGAGGGTGCGCAGTGGGGCGCGTACCTGCTGTTGATCGTCGTGCTCGCCAACGCGGCAGCGGCAGTGATCAGCGCGCTGAGCAGCGAGGAGCAGGTGCCTTGGCAGCAGATGGGAAGCATGGGTGGCGGCGCAACCGCGGCGCCCCCGATGGGCAGCCCGCCGCCGGCCGCACCGCCGATGCCGCCGCCCCCGCCACCGGCCGAGCCGTCGCTCGGCGACGACCCGATGGCACCGGCCTGAGCGTGCTCAGGCCACGGACTCGCTAGGTCCGGAGCCCGCCGGGTCCGGGGCTCGCCCAGCGGGATGGGCGGCGAGGGCTACCTGCCGCTCGCGAATGAACGCCGTCGTACGGCGCTCGGCGTAGAACGACGCGATCGGGACGGTTCCGGCCGCCACCGTCAGAACGAGCTGGATCGGGGTCATCCGGACCCGCCGGGTCAGGTCGAGGGTCAGCAGGATGTACAGCGGGTAGAAGAAGACGCCGTGGATCACGCCCACGACCTGGTCGACGACCGGGTGGTGGAAGGCGTACTGCAGGGGAAGGCCGATCCCGAACAGCACGATGAGCAGCACGCTGACGGTCAGTGCGACGACTCGATAGCGCAGAAGGGCTGACTCGACGCTCTTCACGTCGAGCAATCGTGGTGCCATGGGCTACTCGCTCCGTCGTCGTCCGGTGGTGACCGTGGCCGCCCGCTTGTTCAGCTGTGCGAGGTAGGCGTTGTAGGTGTTCACTTCGTCGTCATCCGCGTCCACGGCGACCGCCGGTGTGCTGATGCCGATCCGGACGCCGTCGCGGTGCTCGATCACGGGCTCGGGCAGCGGGGGAGCCGCGAACCGCGACAGCGGCCGCGGCGTCGTGCCCGTCTCATCGGCTTCCCCGGCCACCTCGATCCTCAGCGTCTTCCACCACAGCACCACGCCGAAGACGGCGAACAGCGGCCACTGGAAGGCGTAGGCGTAGTTCTGGATGCCACCGCTCGGGGACTGGGCGCGGTGCCACTGCCAGAGCCCGAGTCGAAGGAAGACCAGGACGAGGACCATGACGAACAGGTGCAGACCCCACCACTTGGGCGACAGCAGGATCTTGCGCACGACACCAGCCTAACCAGACCCGGATCGCGCGGCCCGGCGCTCCGGGCCGGAGGGCGTCCGCCTGCGGTAGCCTGCATCGTTGGAGCCGGTCGGATGCCCGACCAATCCCGCATAGCTCAATTGGCAGAGCGTTCGGCTGTTAACCGATAGGTTCCTGGTTCGAGTCCAGGTGCGGGAGCCAAATCCGATCCGACCAAGTAGTTTCTGACCCTGTGTCAGATCCTGTCCGGCCGGTGCTCGACCTGCTCGATGGCGAGGCGTACTCCAGCGGCGCCTACGAGCGCTACGCCTGGTTCCGCGAGCACGAGCCGGTCGCGTGGGACGACGGCAACGAGCTGTGGGGCATCTTCCGGTACGCCGACGTGGCCGAGATCGAGACCCGCGACGACGTCTTCATCAGCTCCGATCAGCACAAGGGCGGCTACCGGCCCAACATCCCGGCCGATCCGGCAATGATCGGACTCGACAATCCCGCGCATGCCCGGCGACGGCGGCTGGTCAGTCGACGGTTCACCCCTCGCGCGGTGGCCCAGCGCGAGACGCAGGTCCGGGCGGTGGTGACCGAGCTGCTCGACGCCGCGCTGGACAACGGCCGGGTCGAGATCGTCGGCGATCTCGCGTCGGTGTTGCCGGCCCGGATGATCGGCTGGCTGCTCGGCTTCCCCGACGACGCCTGGCCGGCGCTGCGGGACTGGTCCGAGCGCACGATCGTGCTCGGGGGCGGGCCGCGGTACTTCAACGAGGACGGCTTCTCGGCGGCGACCGAGTTCGTGCAGGCGGCTCTGGCGTTGTACGCCGACAAGCAGGGCTGTCCGGCCGACGACGTGATGACGGTGTGGACGACGGCTGCGATCGACGGGGTCCCGTTGACGCCGCGCGAGGTCGGTAGCGACTGCCTGTTGCTTCTCGACGGTGGCGCGGAGACGACTCGTACCGTCATCGCTCGCGCGATGCTTGCCCTGATCGAGCACCCCGATCAATGGGCGGCGCTTCGCGCCGGCGCCGACCTGGCCGTCGCGACCGAGGAGTTCATCCGGTTCGTCTCGCCGCTGCACAACATGTGCCGCACTGCGGCTGCGGACTACCGGATCGGTGGTGTCACGATCCGGGCCGGTGACCAGGTGGTGTTGCTCTACGGATCGGCCAATCGTGACCCGGAGCGCTTCGATGATCCGGAGCGGTTCGACATCGGGCGGGCTCCGAATGTCCATCTGTCATTCGGGCTTGGCACCCACTTCTGCCTCGGCGCCGGTCTGGCCCGGTTGGAGATCCGGGTGTTCTTCGAAGAACTCGTCCGTCGCGTGCGCGAGATGCGGCTCGCACCCGGCCACGAAGTCGTCGAGGCGCCGAACGCGTTCGTCTACGGCCTGAAGTCCGCGACCGTTGACCTCATCGCGGACCCGCCCAGAACCGTGCCGGACCGGCGCGTTCGACGGCCATAGGCAAGTCCGCGTGGACCTCAGCGTTGGTCGAGGTGAATCAACACGTACGCGCCGGTGTACGTCCACTGAGAGTAGGGATTGCTCCGGTCGCGTGGGTGGGCAAACAGGTCCGCGACGAGGCGGCTACCGGCGACGGGAACGACGAGGTGGCAGGTGGGTGGCGCGCCAGGCGTCGGCACCGGAGTGCACGACGTTTGCACGGACCCGGTGGTGACGTTGGCCAGTGCTGCCTTCACTGTCGCGACCTGTGTCGTTGGATCGCCTGGACCGAGGAAGCACCGCTCCTGCGTGCCGTTTGAGCAGACCTGAATCCGGCCGTCGGACGTGTCGGTCGAGTACTGCGACGGGAGCGAAACCCGCGCCAGCGCCCGTTCACCCGCGGCGGTCCAGGCGGCGTCCTGTTGATGATGTCGAGCAGGGAGCCATAGCCCAAGAACGGCTGCGACGGCTGCGGCTACGATGCCACCGACCGCGAACAGGCCCACCGACTTGCGCACGAGTTCTGATCGGCATCGCCCGCTTGGCTCTGTAGCGGTGTACTGCTGGGGACCGTCGCGGTGCCGGCTGATCTCGGCCCAGGGCGCTGAACCGACGCTCTCG
>CAYNDD010000023.1:0-3556 GCA_964395425.1 uncultured Frankiaceae bacterium | reverse complement strand
GCGCGATCGAGCGAGAGTGGTCGGCAGCGCTGCTCGACCACTGGGAGTAACGCGACCTGGCTCGGCGGGCTGATGATGTCCCTATGAGTTATCCGGTGCCGCCGCCTGGCTGGTATGGCGACCCTGGGGGCTCCCCGACGCTGCGGTGGTGGGACGGGCTCGCATGGACTCCGTATACCCAGCCGGTTCCGCGATTCCGCCCGTCCTTCGTGCGAGCACTGCCGTGGCGCAGCTGGGCCGGATGGCTGGTCGTCCTGGCTGTCGCGACGTTCATCTGTTTCGACCATGCCGAGTCGACACGAACAGCAAATCCCGGCGGATGGTTCGGTGCGGGCCTTGTCTGCGCGGGCGTCATCACCTTTGCCGGAGCCGCGTGGACGCTGGGGAGACGCCGGTGGATCGATGTCATGGTCTTCGCGGCTGTCGTGGCGGCGATCGCCGCAGTCGCGCTGTTCTCAGTCTCATCAGCATCGACAAGTCGAGGCTGCGCTAACAACGGCCAACCGCCCAGCGCCGGGACCTATGACTGCGACACGTCGGAAGGCCTCGGCGGTCCGATCCTTTTCGCCGGGCTCTACGTACCTGCGATTGTCCTGTCAGCAGCTGGAGGCGGTACCGGACGACTGCTCAGACGGCGGCGACGCGATCAGCATTGAGTGCGTTCTGGTCGGTGACTCCGGCGTCGCGGTAGTGTCCGTCCACGACCTTCGCGAAATGCGCGAAGCGCAGCCATGGGAGCCGTCATGCCGACCATTCTTGGCCACCACGATGTGAAGGACACAGACCATTGGCTCGCCTCGCCGAAGCGCGAAGAGTTCTTCGGGCCGCTCGGTGTCACCAACATCCGGACCTTTGTCAACCCGGAGAACCGGTCCCAGGTCGCACTCCTGATGGATGTCGCTGACATGGATGCCTTCACGGCCGCGATGCAGAGCCCAGAGGCTGGCGACGCGATGAGTCACGACGGAGTGCTGCCCGAGACCCTCGTGATCCTGCTCGAGACGTAAAGCCCTCAACCAGCAGCACCCTGACTGTCGGTGCCGGTTGATCGTCGACCGGCGTTCCAACCGCCTCAGTGCGTCATGGGCGTGGTCACCTAGGCTCAATCGGGTTCGGGGCGATAGCTCAGCTGGTTAGAGCAGGGGACTCATAATCCCTTGGCCGCAGGTTCGAGCCCTGCTCGCCCCACGCGAGGCGGTTGGCGTACCGCTCACTTGTGGGTCATGTCCCAGAACATGTTGCACGAGGCGGTCGCGTACGGACCGAACTCGATGTGTGCCCGCTTCGCCGACAGGAAGTCGATTTCGAGACTGGTCTTGGCCGGCTGGGTCTTGGTCCCGATCTTGTACGACACGTTGAGCTGGTAGGCGCCCCCGACCTTGCGACCGATGTGGTACTTCGTGCCCTTCAGTCCACCGCGGCGGATCTTGAACGACCCGAGCACCGTGTACTTGCCGGGCGTGCAGTAGAGGACGCCGTTGTTGGGTCGGAAGGTGACGTGGCTGACTTGCGTGCCGCCCTTCGACACGTGGAAAGTACCGACCGCGTAGTACGTCGCGCAGTCCCCGCAGGTCCGCCAGGTGCCGGCGACCGGGCGGTGATGGACGGCCTTCGTCGCCGGGTGGATCGCTGCGCTCGATCCGGCGGGCGCCACCACGGCCACCCCGATCAGACAGGTCATGACAGCGATCAGCGCACGTGCCCCCCGGCGTCTCATCGTGACAACCTAACCGACCCAGCCCACTAACGCGACCGCACCGGGTAGTCCGGGCGCAGCGCCTGCGACGGCGCCCCCTACACCGCACATCGTGCCTGCTCCGTGGTGCGACCGAGCATCGGCTGCCGATCGACCGCGGCCGGATGCGCCGCCGCGTCAGGTGCCGCCGTACGGCGGACGATCGGCCAGTACACCGCCGCGAGCAGGACCAGCAGCGGGCCGGTGTTGGGATCGGTGGCCGACCCGGTCGCGATCTCGCCGAAGTTCTGGCCGACCACCCAGATCACCACGGCCAGGACGATCGCGGCCGTCAGGCCCACCCGTCGTACGGCGGTGTTGCCGAGCACCGAGAGCGCGACCAGACCGAAGGCGACGGCGAGCGCGATCGACGCCTCGGTACCGCGGTGGGCGAGCACGGCTGCCGCTCCGTGGTCCACCGCTTGCAGCCAGCGCGGCTCGCCGGCGGCCATGCCGGCAACGGCGTCGTGCAGCGCCGAGGGCGAGCGGTTGGCGGCCTGCAGTGACTCGAGCGCGAAGCCGGACCACAGTGCCAGCCACGCCAACCGCGCGGCGAGCGCGCGCGGTCGACCGGGCGCCGCGACCGCACCCACCGGTGCATCGAGCGGGTCCGAGCCCGGCCACAGCAGGGCCGAGATCAGCACATAGAGCACGGCTGCGCCGGGCGCGCCCATCACCGGAGACTGCGCGCCGGCCAGGAGCCCACCCAGCCCTTCGCCCATCCACCACACGCCGAGCGCCCAGAGCACCGAGCCAACGAGGGCGAGCCGGACGGTCGCGCGGGTGAACAGGCCGAGCGCGATCAGCAGCTGAGTCATCGCGAAGGCGGCGTTGAGCGCGACGACATGAGTTGCCGCGAGGTGCGCGGACCAGCGCACCGGGTCGGCAATCCAGCCGGGGTTGCCCGGCCCGACCGGAGCGATCACCTGGTGCGGGAATGCCGGTGTGAACATGTACGACTGGAACTGCAGCGCGGCGTCGAGTAGCCAGATCATGCCGAACGCGAGCTGAAGAACACGCCGACGTGGCTCCAACCAGTCCCGGGCGGCGCTCATATCGCCGAGATCCCGTCTCGCCGGTAGCGGCGCCAGCCGAGGATCATCGTGAGGGCGGACAGCTCGAGCGCCAGCGCGCGGCTCGACCGGATCGCGGCACGTGCCCACGTCGTACTCGAGGTCGGGCCGCCACCTGCGCCGCCGGACATGGGCATCGTCATGGACATCTTCATGCCGTGAGTGGAGTTGGCCTTGTTGGCCAAGTGATATCCGCGCGGCAGCTTGTGCGTGTGTGGGTCGACCACCGCGAACTGCGCCATCATGCCGTCGTCCTCGTGGACGAGCATGTGGCAGTGCAGCATGAAGACACCGGTGTAGTCGGTGAACGTCGCGGCGACCTCGACGCTTCCGCCGGGATCGATCCGCCAGGTGTCCTCGAGCGTCCGGTTCCACGGCGGCGGTCGCTTGCCGTCCACCTTGATGGTGTGCCACTGCTCCTCGTGGAGGTGGATGAAGTGGGTGACCGGGCTGTCGTTCTTGATCAACCACGACTCGGTTGATCCCAGCGGCACCTCGACGTCGACCCGGTGCGGATTGAAGGGCTTGCCGTTGATCGTCCAGTAGGTCCCGGTGGTCGCGTTGCCGCCGAGGCCGATCGTCCACGTCATCGAGATCTTCTTCGGCGCCTTCAGCGGCGGCGGCTTCTCCAGCCGGGACGGGATCCGCGAGTGGTCGGTCACCGCACGGTTGACCCGGAACTGCATCAACGACGCGGTCGGAGAGCCGACGCCGACCCAGGGAACGCCTGCAGGACAACCGGCAACGA
>CAYNDD010000022.1:0-21964 GCA_964395425.1 uncultured Frankiaceae bacterium | reverse complement strand
GCCTCGAGCTCCTTGCCGACGTACGGCTGCAGGTCGCGGACCCGGCGCATCTCGACCAGCGAGGCGGGCAGGAAGCCACGCAGCCCGATGTCGAGGATGAGGCCGCCCTTGACGACCTCGATGACCGTGCCGGTGACGATGCCGTCCTCTTCCTTGATCTGCTCGATCGTGCCCCACGCGCGCTCGTACTGCGCCCGCTTCTTGGACAGGATCAGCCGGCCTTCCTTGTCCTCCTTCTGAAGAACAAGGGCCTCGATCGCGTCGCCGACGGACACCACTTCATTGGGGTCGACGTCGTGCTTGATCGACAGCTCGCGGCTGGGGATGACCCCTTCGGTCTTGTAACCGATGTCGAGAAGGACCTCGTCGCGGTCGACGCGGACGATCACGCCTTCGACGATGTCGCCATCGTTGAATTCCTTGATCGTGCCTTCGATGGCGGCGAGAAAGTCTTCGGCGGTGCCGATGTCGTTGATGGCGACCTGGGCGTATGTCTTCGGGGCGGCGTTCGGGTCTGCGACGGCAGTGGTCATGTAGTAGGGACTCCGGACATGGATAGAAGTAGGCGTACGCCGAGGAGTTCCGCAGCGCGACCAGCGAGTCTAATCGCGGTTGTGAATGTGTCCAAGTCGGGCAGGTCGCAGCCCGTATCGTGCAGAGGTGGCTGAGGCCGGTGCTGAGCAGGCGGCCCGCGGGGACTCATCCGCCGCACGGGGCGGGCATCGCCGGGCCCGTTGGCTCCGGGTCCTGGGCAGCGTGGTCGCCCTGGCCGCGATCGGCCTGTGCGTCCGGGAGCTGACCGACTCCTGGCCATCGGTCCGCGCCGAGCTCCGGCACGCCCGGCTCGGCTGGCTCGGGCCGGCGCTCGCCTGCGCCGCCGCGTTCGTCCTCGTCCTCGCGCTGCAATGGTGGCGCTGGCTCCTGGCGTTCGGGATCCGGACCAATCCGGTCGACGCGAGCGCGTGGTACCTCGGTGGCGAGCTCGGCAAGTACCTCCCGGGCAGCGTGTGGACCGTTCTCGGGAGAGGAGAACTGGCCCGGCGCGGCGGCATCGCCCGAGGCGCCAGCTACTCCTCCACCCTGCTCGCGTACGGCACCATGTGCGTCGCCGCCGCGATGGTCTGTGGCGTTGCGGGCCCGGCGATGGCGCTCGCCGGGGGCCCGGAGTGGGGCTGGCTGTTCCTGCCGCTGCTCGTCCTTGCGCCCGCCGCCGTCCACCCGAGTGCGCTTCGCCCGGCGCTTGCGGCAGCTCGGCGGGTGACCGGCGGTCGCCTCGACGCGCCAACTCCGCGGTTTACCGCGCTGGTGAGCCTGGTGGGCTGGTGCACTCCGGCCTGGGTGTTGCTCGGTGTGGCGTCGCTGTCCTTCACCAGGTTGCTGAGCCTCGACGCCTCCCCGTCGCGGATCATCCTGGCCGCGGTGGCGGCGTGGACGGTCGGCTTCTTGGCCGTCCCGGTGCCCGCCGGCGCGGGCGTTCGCGAGCTGGTCTTCGTCGCGCTCTGCGGCCTGCCGACGGCGTCGGGCGCCGCGGTCGCGCTGCTGTCGCGGTCGTCCCTGCTGCTGGTGGACGCAGCACTCGGCGCCACCGCCTTGATCGTCGCCGGCCGGCGCGCGCCGCGACGAGCCTCCGCCCCGACCGCGGCCGCGGTCAGCGAGTCGACGCCTGGCCTGCTGCCATGACCCAGGGACGGATCCGCAGCGAGCTGATCCACGGCACGAAATCCGGGTACGCGGCAACCGCGCGTGGCGCCGGCCGCGGGCTGGACCGGCTGGGCCTGCTGCCGAGCCGGCCGCCGGCTCGTGCGCACCGGCTCCGGCACTGGATGTACAGCCTGACCTGCGCGCACGACTCGCTCGCGCTGGCCGGCCTCGACGTGCCGTGGTGGACGTACCGGTCGATCGACGCCGTCGAAGCGTGGCTGGCGGACCGGCCTCGACCGATCCGCGTCTTCGAGTACGGCTCCGGGGCCAGCACGCTCTGGCTCGCCAAGAGGGCCGACGAGGTACACACCGTGGAGCACGACCCCGGGTTCGCCGCGCTGGTCGGCGAACGGATCTCGGCCGCCGGCAACGTCACCATGGATGTGGTTCCCGCCGTACCTACGAGGGATCCGGTTGTGCCGTCTGCGAGGGAGGGCTTCGCGGGTCTCGACTTCGAGGCCTACGTCGCCGCGATCGAGGGGCACGGCGAGTTCGATCTGGTCGTGATCGACGGCCGGGCCCGCGAGGCCTGCCTCGCCAAGGCCATGCCGCACCTTCGGACCGACGGCCTCGTCGTCTTCGACAACAGCGCCAGGCGGCGCTACCGCCCGGCGATCACGGCCGCGCCGGTCACCGAAGCCCGGCTGTGGGGCCTGACACCGACGTTGCCGTATCCGGACCAGACGTCGTTGCTCCGACCGAGTCAGCCGCGCTGAGGACGGCGCGGCCCTCGACCATTTCCATCGGCGGGTCGGCCAGTCCGCCGCTACGACTGAAGCGCATCTTCTTGGTGTGCTCCAACGTGTCTTCGATCAGGATCCGGTTGGTCCGCACCAGGTCCGCGATGATCCCCACCAGGACGCACAGGAACGCGAAGATCAGAAGCACGGAGCCGGCCAGCAACGACTGCACGTGACCGCCGGGGACGGTGTCCGTGACCTGGAGGTACGCCCAGCGCACGAATGGCACGAGGCCCAGGACGCCGGAGCAGACCGCCAGCATCGTGAACAGCGTGATCGGCCGGTACATGATCCAGGCCCGCAAGATCGCCGCGGCCGACATCCGGACGTGCTGAGCGGGCGAACGGAACAGCCTCGACTCGCGGGTCTTGGGGTTGGTCACGACCGGAACGCTGGTGATCTTCAGCCGCTTGTTCCCGGCCTGGATGATGGTCTCCATCGTGTAGCTGAAGCGGGTGATGGTGTTGAGCAACATCAGGCTGTCGCGCGAGTAGGCCCGGAAGCCGCTGGCCGCGTCGGGCACCCTCGTCCCCGCCGCCCGGTTCACCACCCGGCTGCCGATCCGTTGCAGGAGGACCTTCGCCTTGGAGAAGTGCTCGACCAAGTGGACCTGTCGATCGGCGATCACGATGTCCGCAATGCCGTCGACGATCGGCGCGACCAGGTCCGGGATCCGCGCCTGTGGGTACTGGTTGTCACCGTCGGTGTTGACCACGATGTCGGCGCCGAGCTCCAACGCCCGCTCGATGCCGTCGTGGAACGAGCGGCCGAGCCCGCGGGTGCCGGCGTGCCGGACGAACTGGGTCACGCCGTGGCGGCGGGCCACCTCGACGGTTGCGTCCGTTGATCCGTCATCGATGACGAGAACGACGATCTCGTCGATTCCGGGGATCGACCGCGGGATCGTCTGGAGGACGTCCGGCAGGGTGAGCTCCTCGTCGAGGCACGGGATCTGTACGACCAGCTTCACCGTTGAAATGGTATCGAGAACGGGCTCCCGAGGGCCGTGGTCGCGAACCACGATGCGCTAGTGCCGGTGACGAGCACTATTTCCCGGTCGGGAACGGATAGCCGACGGTGATCCCGGTCAGGCAGACGTTGGTGGCCAGCGTCGCGCCCTGGATCCGCACGGCGACCGGTTGGGACTGCGGCAGGAGCAGGTAGACGTTGCCCACCCGCGTCGAGAGCAACACCTGGCCTCCGCCGACCGGCGTGATGACCGTGCCATTCGCAGTCACCGCCTGCACGTCGAGGATGGACGGCCGTTGCTCGAAATAGGTCAGTCGGACGAACCACTCGTTCAGGTGCGGAACGCGGTTGAGGCGTTGCGTCTTAGGGGTCTGACCGGCGTACAGGTCGTTGCAGAACGGGTTCGAGTGCGGAATGCGCACCGAGGCGGTGGTGAGGAAACCGGCCGGGACCAGGTTTCCGGCCGAGCTGACGACGCGGGCGGGGATCGGCCCGTTGTTCAGGGAGGCGTGCGAGCCCATCAGGGCCAACAGATCGCTGACGTGCCGGTGGTCCTGGATCGCCGGCATCACGTCGCCGGCCACGAAGGTGTCGAACACCGTGGCCTCGGAGCCCTCCTCCGACAGCCCGGCGGAAAGCCGCGCGACGTAGGCCTTGGCCGGCGATTGCGACCAGTGCTGGGCATACGTACCGGCCGATATCGCCGAGAGGAGCGCAACGGCGACGACGACCCCACGCGCCGGCCACCGCCGGAGGATGGCATGCCGGGACGGTTTTGGTCGCTCATCGATCGGTGTCCTCGCCCCGGCGATCCGCGCCCGGACGTCGACCAGAGAAACCGGCCAGATCGCGAGGGCGACGCCGACCGCGGCCGGGACTGCCGCGTACGACGCGTACTCGAAGTGCCTGGAGACCGAGAAGCCGCCGAACAGCTCGAACCTGGCGCGCCCGACGAAGACCAGGCCGATCCCGCTCACCAAGGCCGGGATCGCCCAGCCCCACAGTGCCCACAGCGAGGTACGCCGGACCGTCCACGCGACGACGAGCACGAGCAGGGCGACGGCGACCACCCGTTCGGCGATCGGAGGGTCGCTGAAGGCGAAGAAGTTGCCGCCCAAGGTGCTCCAGGCCAGCGGGCCGCCGAAGAGCCCTGGAACCAGGGTGTCGAACCAGAATGCCCGCACCAGCCCGACCGCGTCGCCGATGGTGAACCCGCCGGCCTTCGTCGCGTATTTACCCGAGGCGAAGTAGAACACCGCGAAGGCAAGGATCGGCACACCGATCATCAGCCAGGCCGCCCAGCTCCGGCGCACCGCGCGTAGCCGGTCACGCACCGAGCCTTCCGACAGGAACGCGAAGGTCAGCACCGGGAGCGCCAGTGCGGTCACCGCGGCCTGTTCGGCGACCAGCGTTGCGGCGAGCATTGCGGCGCCGGTGCACGCCGCCCAGCGCAGGCGACCGGTCACGGCGTACCGAACGTGCGAGCGCAGCGCCGCGAGCACCAGCAGCTCGGACAGAAGGAAGTTGATCGCCGAGGTCAGCCACAGCGTGCTCTGCACCAGCAGCGGGCTGAGCGCGAAGAGCACCACCAGGGCCAGCAGCCCCCGGCGCGGGCCGACCAGCTCGCGCAGCAGCCGCCCGAGCAGGTACGTCACCACCGCGGAGGCGACCGCACGCAGCGCGATGGTGGCGCCGTAGTTCAACGGCACCGTGCGGTTGAGCAGCCACAGCACGAGCCGGCCGACGACGTCGAGGTGCCCGCCCTGCGACGCGGTCAGGTAGGACCAGTTGAGCGAGCTCCCGGTCGCGGCCGCGAGGTTGTCGAAGTCCGCCTGGTAGTACCAGCCCGCATGCATCAGGATCGCCAGCCAGACCGCCTGCAGCAGGGCGACCACAACCAGCCCGACGGTGAAGATCTCGACCGATCCCAGCCCCGAGAGCGCCTTCGCCAGGCTCGTGGAGGAACTCGCTGTCGTCGGCGCCGCGGTATCCGACACTGCGGTATCCGAGTGCGCCACCGGCAGGCTCCGTCCACGCTCGCTCAACTGCGCCCCCCCGGACCGGACTTGTTAGACCGCGAGATCCTATTCGGCCCGGGAAGTCGGTCGCGCGCCTAAGACCTCACAATGGTGGCATGCAGCCAGCCGAACCGGCGGAAGGCACGGCAACCTTCCTGAAGCCGGTCCGCCGAGACGTCGGCCCCCGCGAGAGCCGCCAAGCGGTTCGCGGCTGGTGGGACAGCACCGCGTCGGACTATCAGGATGAGCACGGCGACTTCCTCGGCGACGCAGACTTCGTCTGGTGCCCGGAGCGGCTGCGCGAGGCGGAAGCACGCCTGCTCGGCGACGTCGCGGGCCAGCGGGTGCTCGAGGTCGGCGCCGGCGCGGCGCAATGCAGTCGATGGCTGGTCGGTCAGCGGGCCCTCCCGGTCGCGATCGACCTTTCGGCGTCCCAGCTCGCCCATGCCCGCACCCTCGATGCCCGCACCGGCGTCACCGTGCGCACGGTGCAGGCGGATGCGCAGCAGTTGCCGTTCGCGGACGAGTCGTTCGACCTCGCGTGTTCGGCGTACGGCGCTCTGCCGTTCGTCGAGGACTCAGCCGCGGTCATGCGCGAGGTCGCGCGGGTGCTGCGCCCCGGTGGGCGGTGGGTCTTCTCGGTGACCCACCCGATCCGCTGGTGCTTTCCCGACGATCCCGGCGTGGGCGGGCTGGTGGCTCAGACGTCGTACTTCGACCGGCGGGCCTACGTCGAGCAGGACGAGCGCGGTATCGCGACCTATGTCGAGCACCACCGCACGATCGGCGACCGCGTGCGCGACGTGGTGGCGGCGGGCCTGGTGATCGACGACATCGTCGAGCCCGAGTGGCCGGCCGACCATGACCGGCCCTGGGGTCAGTGGAGCCCGCTCCGCGGCGCGATCCTGCCCGGTACGGCGATCTTCAAGACCCACCGGCCCTGATCGCGGTCGAACGATGCCGGCGTCAGCGTGGTCGACTACTGTCCCGTTCGATGCCTGAGAACTCGACGCCTGATGGTCTCGGGCTGAACGCCTTCGCAAGCACCCTGGCCGCGGTCGCGGACGTCGAGGGCTGGATGACCGACGCGCAGGCGAAGCGGCTCTGGCAGGCCGCCCGGGGCGTGCCCGAGACCGGGCAGATCGTCGAGATCGGGTCCTTCCGCGGCCGGTCGACGATCGTCCTCGCGAACGGCGCGGACAAGGCCGTGACGGTGACCGCGATCGACCCGCACGGCGGCGGCGACCGCGGTCCGAACGAGATCTCCCCGGACGCCGGGCGGGGCGCTGCGGACCACGCCACCTTTACGGCGAACCTCGCCGCCGCCGGGGTTGCCGAGCGGGTCAGGCACGTTCGCAAGACCTCGAGTGCGGCGCTCGGTGACGTCGACGGCTCGATCGATCTCCTCTACATAGACGGCGCACACCGGTACGCGCCCGCGAAGGACGACATCGAACGCTGGGGCGACCGGGTCGCCGTCGAAGGCACCATGCTCATTCATGACTCCTTCAATGCGATCGGCGTCACCGGAGCGCAGCTGCGACTGTTGGTCTTCGGCGACCGGTTCACCTACGTCGGCCGGGACGGCTCACTGGCCGAGTACCGGCGCCGCCGGGTCCGGGGCGCCGCGCGGGTCCGCAACACCATGCAGCAGCTCTGGCAGCTCGGCTACTTCGCCCGGATGATCATGGTCAAGTGCGCCCTGACGGCACATGCGTACCCGGTGGCCCGGCTGCTCGGCCATCGCTCGCGCGACTGGCCGTACTAGTGCCGCGGCGAGCCCCCGGACGACGTGCGCGCCGCGCGACGATCCGCGGCAACGCATGAGCCGCCCGACCCCGTCGGTGTCGCAGGACCGGCTTCGGCTGATCGCGGTCTGCCTGGTCATCACGCTCCTGGTCTTCACCCAGAGCTCCACCCTGATCGCGGCCGACACGAAGTTCGACCTGGTCGTCGCGCCGTGGCACTTTCTGGTCACCGCAACGTCGGCCTGGGACCCGACCTCCGATGCCGGCACGCTGCAGAACCAGGCGTACGGATACCTGTTCCCGATGGGGCCGTTCTTCGCGCTCGGCCATCTGGTCCACCTCACGCCATGGGTGATCCAGCGCAGCTGGGAGTCGCTGCTCCTGGTCGTGGCCTTCCTCGGTGTGTTCCGGCTCTCGCGGCTGCTCGGGATCGCCGGCTGGTGGCCGCGGGTGGCCGCCGGCCTTGCCTACGCGCTCGCCCCCCGGATGCTGATGGAGATCGGCATCATCTCCTCCGAACTGCTCCCGGTCGTCGTGGCGCCGTGGGTACTGATCCCGCTGGTCCGCGGCTCGCGAGCTGGCGCCAACGGCATCTCGCCGCGGCGCGCCGCCGCGCTGTCCGGTGTCGCCCTGCTCTTCGCGGGCGGGACCAACGCCGCGGCGACCCTGGCGATCCTGCCGATCCCGATCCTGTGGCTGCTCACCCGTGAGCGCGGACCGCGCCGCGCCGCGCTGATGCGCTGGTGGGCGCTGGCGGTCGGCCTCTCCTGCCTGTGGTGGACCGTCCCGCTCATCGTCCTCGGCAAGTACAGCCCGCCGTTCCTGAATTGGATCGAGTCGGCGGCGGTCACCACCGCTCCCACCTCGCTCGCGACCACGTTGCGGGGCGCCGAGCACTGGGAGGCCTACCTCGGGAAGGGGGTGTGGCCGGCCGGCTACATCTTCGTCACGCAGCGTTCGGTCGTCTTCGCGACCGCTGTGGTCGCGGCCGTCGGCCTGTTCGGCCTCACCCGCCAGAGCTCGCGCCACCGGGTCTTCCTCGGGCTGTGCCTCGGCACCGGACTCGTGCTGGCGACGTTCGGGCATGTCGCCACGATCGGGCCAGTCCTCGCCCTCAGCGAGCGCAACGCCCTCGACGGCGGATTGAACGCCTTCCGCAACGTGCACAAGTTCGACCCGATCATCCGGCTGCCGCTCGCCCTCGGCGTCGGCCAGGTCGTGGCGCTGGCGATCGCTCGCTGGGGCCGACGGAGTGCGACCGCGACCCCGCGCCGCACCTTCGAGCTCGACCCACGTCCGACCTTCACGGTCGCGGCACTGTGCATCGCGGTCGCCGCGGTCGCCCCGGCGGTCACCGGGACGCTCATCCCTGAGCTGCACACCGTGAACGAGCCGACCTGGTGGACCCAGGCCGCTGACTGGCTCGGCCACCAAGGCGACGGGCGGGCTCTCGTCGTACCCGGTGCGGCGCAGCCGATCTACATCTGGGGCAGCCCGCGCGACGACGCGTTGCAGCCGGTCGCCAAGTCGCCCTGGACGGTTCGCAGCTCGATCCCGCTGGCCCAGGCCGGCTACATCCGGCTGCTCGACGAGGTCGACGCGGACTTCGCGGCCGGCCGCGACGACCCGACCCTCTCCCCGCTGCTCGCCAGGTCAGGCATCCGGTACGTCGTCGTGCGCAACGACATCGACACCGCCGCGTCGGACGCCACCCCGCTGCGCTACATCTACGCCACGCTGGCCAACTCGACCGGCTTTCGCAAGGTTGCCAACTTCGGGCCGAGCCTGGTGCGGTCGACCAACCCCAACGACGTGATCGACGACGGCACCGTCCCCAGCCAGGCGGCGATCACGGTGTACGAGAACATCGGCTGGAGCGGCGCCGCCTCACTGCTCCCCCTGTCACAGGCGGTGGCCGCGAACGGCTCGGCCGACAATCTTCCCGACCTCACCGCGGCGGGGGTGACGCCGGACCAGCCGGTCATCTTCGCGCCGTCGGTGGTGCCGACCGCCGCGGGATCGGCCCCGCCGGCGACCGCCATGAGCGACGGGGTACGACGTCGCGAGTTCGGGTTCGGGAGCGTCGACCACTACTCGGACACGATGACCGCCGCCCAGCCGTACACGACCAAACGCGCGGCCCACGACTACCTGCCGAGCCCCGCACCCGCGCTGTCCACGATCTCCTACCTCGGAATAGCGGGCGTCCAGGCGTCGTCCTCGGGCGCGGGCGCCACCGCGCTGGTCAACGTCAGCCCGGCCAACGGTCCGTGGTCGGCGCTCGACGGCAACCCCGCGACCGCCTGGCGGGTGGGCACGATCGACGGCGCCATCGGGCAATGGCTCCAAGTGGACCTGCGTGCACCGATCACCATCCCGCAAGCCGCTGTGACGTTTGCCGGCACGCTCGGGGTCTACCCCGACCGGATCCGAGTCGACACCTCGACCGGGCACCTCGACGAGGAGGTCACTCCGGACGGCGCGCCGCAGACGATCCTGCTCCCGTCAGGCGCGACCCGGTTCGTCCGGCTGACCTTCCTCGGGGTCACCGGCCGCGGCAACGGTGCGGCCGCCGGAATCGCCGAGCTCTCACTGCCTTCCATCCTTGCCGCGCGCAGCCTCGTCGTACCCGGCGCGAGCCAACCGGACCTGATCGCATTCACGGTCGCCGACGGCTACCGCGGCGAGTGCCTCACGGTGAGCGGACAGCCGGTCTGTGACCCGAGCTGGGTCACCGCCGGAGAGGAGGACGGCAGCCTCGCCCGCACGTTCGCGCTGACGAAGAGCACGACCTACGACACCCGCGCAACCGTGACGCTCCGACCGGGGACGCGTCTCGACCAGCTGCTCAACCGGGGTGAGCCGATCCGCGCGGTGGCGTCCTCGGTCAACTCCGACGACCCACGCCAGCGGCCCGGGGCGGCGGTCGACGGCGATCTCACCACCGGCTGGACCGCGGCGGTGAGCGATCTGAAGCCGACCCTCACCCTCAGCACGCAGCGCCCGCACCTGCTCAGCGCGATCCAGCTGATCCCGCTCGCCACCGGTGCCGTCCGGGCTCCGGTCGAGGTCGAGGTGACGGCCGCCGGTGAGACGGTGGACCGGGTCATCCCCGCGAACGGGATCGTCCGCCTCAGCTACCCGGTCCGCACCCGCACCGTCTCGATTCATGTCATCCGGGCGTCGCTGCGGATCACCACCAGCTCGATCACCGGGAAGTCTCAGTTCCTGCCGGTCGGGATCGCCGAGGTGGACCTGCTCGGTCACAACGAGCCGTTCCCGCTGTTCCGGCCGAACGTCACGTTGGGCTGCCGGGCCGGCCTGGTGATGGTGGTGGACGGTACGACGATGAGGCTCCACGCGATCGCCCCCCGGGACGCTGCACTCGGCGGCGGGACGCTGACCGCCACCCCGTGCTCCACGCCCGGCAGCCGGGCGCTGCACCTCCCGCCGACCTGGATGCTGCTCGACGCGGGTCCGCATCGCATCACGGTGGACGGCACCGGCGTGGCGAGCCCGCAGTCGGTGGTGCTGGCCAAGGTCGGGCAGCCGGCCCGCCCGGCTCCGATCGCTCTCCCGCTGCGCACGCTGACCTGGTCGGCGGCGTCCCGCTCGGTTCAGGTCGACACCACCGCGGCTGCACTCCTCGTGGTGCATGAGAACGAGAACCCCGGCTGGAAAGCAACCTACGACGGGACGACGCTGCCGGCCGTCACGGTCGACGGGTGGCAGCAGGCCTGGGTCGTTCCGGCCGGCGCCAACGGCGTCGTCCGGCTGCGCTTCGTTCCTCAGACGGCGTTCCGCGCCGGCCTGATCGGCGGGGCCGGCGCGGCGGTGCTGCTCCTCGGGCTCACCGCACCCCTGCCGAGCCGCTGGCAGCGGCGGACCGGACGGCCATCGGCGGGCTCAGCCACCCCGGGCCGGATCGTGCGGTGGGCCGTGGTGTTCACCAGCCTCGCTCTGCTCGGTTCGGTCGCCGGCCTGGTGGTCGGGGCGGTCCTCGTCGTGATCGAGCTCGCGACCCCGGCCCTGCTGCGCGACCGCATCACCACCTGGGCGCTGGGGATCACGATCGGCGCGGCGATCGTCGCGGCGACCGCGGCGACCGCAGCGGCCCGCCACCCGCTAGCCGGTAGCGCTGGGGTGCAGGTGCTCTGCCTTGCCGCGATCGGCATCGTCCTGGTTCGATGCCTTGCTCCGCGTGACCGCCCGCCACGAACTGGAGAACCGACGGAGTAGCGGTCGTTCGATGAGGTGCCAGCTCACCGCCGCAACCGCGGTGGCCGCGATCGCAGTCAGCCCGAACAGCGCAAAGAAGTGGCCGGAGAAGACCGGCCAGTTGAGCCATCGTGCGATCGCCAGCAGCAGACCGAGGTGCCAGAGATAGACCCCGTAGGAGATCTCGCCGAGCCACTGCATCGCCCGGTTGCCCAGCAGCCGTTCGGACCACCACGTCCCGCCCTGGGTCAACGGCAGCAGGAAGAAGAAGGCGGAGATGCCGGCCAGCAGGTGATACAGCGTCCACTCCCACGTCGTCCCAGGCGTGACGTCGTACGGTCCGGCGAGCGGCAGGGTGAACAACCAGAACGTCAGCGCCCCGACGATCCAGCAGGTGCCCGGCGACTTGGCCCAGTCCGTGAGGGTCCGTCGCCAGCGGGTCGCGGTCGGCTCGAAGGACAGTGAGGCGAGCAGGATGCCGAGCGCGAACCAGTCCAGATAGTCCGGCAGCCAGAGCAGCGAGATGCTCGATCCGCCGTACCGGAAGTGGATGAACAGGTTGGTGGCAAGCGCGGCAGCCGACATGGCGAACACAAGCAGCGTCAGTTGCTGGTGGCGCGGTCTGCGGATCAGTCTGGCCGCCCAGATCAGCAGCGGCAGCGCGGCGTAGAAGGAAATCTCGACGACGAGCGTCCAGCTCTGCGACAGCGAGTGGTTCGTGTAGTGGTGGTCGTAGGTCTGGACCAGGAACAGATAGCTCAACCAGTCACCCACGGTCGAGCGCTGCGTGGACAACAACGCGAGGGTGCCGGCGATCGCCAGGAAGTACGCCGGGAAGATCCGCAGCGCGCGGCGCCACCAGAAGTGCGCGACCCGGCCGGGCGAGAGCCGGCTGGTGTCGGTGAGGAACTGGCGCGACAACAAGAATCCGGAGAGCAGGAAGAACAGCGTGACGCCGAAGTTCAGCCGGGCCAGCACCGAGGCGAACGGGCCGTTGTCGAGCGACCGGCCGCTTTCGAATCCGGCATGGGTCGCGACCACGGCGTATGCGGCGATCGCGCGAACCCCGCTCAGCGCGGCGAAGTTCTGCCGGGGGCGGGTGGTGTCCGCGACCGGGCCGGCCGTCACGGCGCCGCCCGCCGCAGGACCAGCAGAACGTTCCAGCTGGCCAGCTCCCGAAGCCCCGGCACGTCGATGATCCACTGCAGCCAGCTCGGGTGATAGCGCGGTTGCCGCGCGAGCAGTTCGGCCCGACCGTCGCGCACGGCCCGGTCGGCCCACCGAAGCATCTGCGCCGCCGACACCGCAAACAGGGTCCGGCCGAAGTCGTTCTTCGGCCGCCGGCTGTAGCGGCGGGCGTAGCGGTCGGCCGCCCGGCGGCCACCGATCAGCAGGTGCCAGGGCTTGGTCTCGTGGCCGCCGTTGGGTGACAGCCAGTTCGTGTAGGCGAGATAGACCAGGCCGCCGGGCCTGGTCACCCGCAACATCTCGTCGGCAAGCCGCTCAGGATCCGGCACGTGCTCGAGGGCGTTGCTCGAGAAGCAGACGTCGACCGAGCCGGTACGCAACGGCAGCGCCATCCCGTCGCCACGCACGCACAGCGGCCCGGGCCGCCCGCGGATCCACAGCTCGTTGAGGTCGGGATCGACCACGACGTATGACGACGCCCCGCGGGCGGTGAAGTCATCCCGGAAGTATCCCGGACCGCCGCCGACATCGACGACGACATCGCCGGCGACGTCGTGGAACGACGACAGCTGCGCCACGCTGTCGGCCGACAGCAACGAGTAGAAGCGGTCCGGATCGTCCTGCTCGTGGACGAAGGCGGAGAACAGCGTGAGACTTCGGCGGATGTTGTCCCGCCATTGCTGATCGGCCATCGGCGCGGGCCGCTACGCGGCCGGCGACACCGCAGGTTCGACCGCGTCGGCACTGACCGCGACCCGTCCCATCGCGGTATCCAGGATCTCCGCGACCTGATCTGCCGCGTCGTCCCACGTGAACATCGCGGCGCGGCGCCGGGCCGCCGCTCCGAGTTCCGTGCGCCGCTCGGTGTCGTCGAGCAGCAAGCCGAGCTCGCGAGCGAACTCCTCAGCGTCACCGTCGACGAGCACACCGGTGTGGCCCGCCACGATCGATTCGTCCAGGCCGCCCGCACCGGCGAAGGCGATCGACGGAGTGCCGACCGTCGCCGCCTCGACCACCCCGAGTCCCCAGCCCTCCTTCACGCTCGGTACGGCGTTCACCCAGGCCTGGGCCAGCAGGTCCGACTTGGTCTGCTCGTCGACCCACCCATGGAAGATCACCGCGTCGTGCAGGTCCAGTTCGGCCGCCTGGGCGCGGAGATCCGCCTCGAAATAGCCGTGGCCGACCACGTCGACAACCAGATCAGGGTGCCGCTCGCGCAGCGCCGCCGCTGCGGCGAGCACGATGCCCACGTGCTTGTGCGGGACCAACCGGCCCAGCACGACCACCCGCGGCGCCGGTGACCGCCCGAGGTGGGGCTCGGGCAGCGTCGGGGTGCCGTTGTGCACGACCGTGATCCGGTCCGGGCTCACCCCGAGGCCGGCCAGGTCGCGGCGGGTCGCCTCGCTGACCGCGATGTAGCGGGAGCGCCGGTAGAGCATCGGTCCGAGCCTCGACTCGACCCACCAGCCGACGCGGGCTGCGCGTGGGCCGAACACGATCGACCATTGCTCGCGATGCACGTGGTGGACGAGCGCAACCACGGGCTTGCGGGTCACGACGCTCGACAGGAAGGGCACCCCGTTCTGGACATCGATGACGACGTCCGCCCGGACCCGGCGGGTCAGCAGCGCCCAGGCAGCGGCCAGATAGACGGTGTGGTGCGTGCCGCGTCGCCGGTAGTGCACCCCGTCACGGGTCTCGTCGCCCGGCTCGCCCTCGACGCTCGCGCACATCATCGTCACCCGGTGTCCGGCGGCGGCGAGCCGAGCCGCGATCGACTCGATGTAGAGCTCCGAACCACCGCCTTCCGGGTGGCGTCGGTCACGCCAGTTGCAGATCGCGATCTGTCGCTGGCCGGTCGCGATCGGGGAAGCCGGCCGGATTCGGCTGGTGGCTCGGGCGCTCATGCAGCCTTTCAGACGGTCTGTGCGCCGGTCGGGACTGGGCCGGCTCCGCTGAGGGAGAGGTTCTCACGGCGCTGCATGTCCTCCTGCGCCTCGCGCGGTCGCCAGTATCCGGCCATCACGAAGATGAACGGGATGAACAGGATCTGGCCACCTGTGCAGATCCACAGCCAGTGCTGCCACTGGTGCGGCGCCGCCTTCTGCGCCGCCTGGACCGGCGGCGCGTTCACGCTGAGGTAGGCAAGAAGTGGCTTTGCGCCGGGCGATGAGGCCTGGGTCAAGGCGGTCGAGCCGACCGTGAGGATCGCCTTGCTCAGCACCGGGCCGGGGATGTCAGCGGGGTTGGTGTACTTCGCCAGGCCGGCGAACACGTCCGGGTGGGCCGCGAGCTCGGCGCCGAGCTGCGGGTATTTCGCGTTGAGCTGGGCGTCGACGGCCTGGACCTTCGCGCCCTGGTTCACCAGCGGTGTCACGGAGTTGATGACGTGCGGGAGGACGAGGAACGCGGCCGCCACGATCAACCGCAGGATCCAGCCCCACACCGCGAGGCCGGTGGCGGTGAGGGCCGGGTTGCGCGCCTCAACGGTCTCGGTGAAGCTCGCCATCCACGGCGCGAACGCCGCGCCGCCCCAGATGCCGACGAAGGCCAGCAGCACCGCGACGCTGCTGAAGGTCGGGCTGTTATGGGTCGCCTTGGACAAGAAGGTGATGCTGATCACGATGCTGCCGACGGCGCCGATCAGCATGAACGGTTTCCGGACCGACAGTTTGTCCGACATCGTGCCGAACACCACAAGCGCGATCGCGTTGAACGACCAGTACCAGTTCAGCAGGCTGTTCGACTGGCTCGGGGTGAAGTTCAGGACGGTCTGGAAGTAGATCGGGAAGAACGCAACCGCGGTGTAGTAGGTGAGCAGGAACACGCTGATCGCGAGGGCCGACCCCATGATGTCCGGCTTGAACATCTGCCGAAACGGCCGCTTGGTGGCTTCCTCGACGTCGAGGCCACGAGCGCGCATCTCGATCACGGTCTGCTCCTGCAGCGAGATCATCACCTGGTCGCGCATGCCGGCGCTGAGCTCGCGCAGCGTGAATAGGCACACAATCGCCACGACCAGGCCGACCACACCCGCGATGACGTACTGGTCCTGCCAGGCGTTCAGGTGGTTCAGTGTGTTGCTCGAGACCTCGCTGACCACGAGGCTGCCGAGCACCGGTCCCATGGTCCAAAAGCCCATCGCGGCGGCCCGACCGACCTGGGGGCTGAAGTCGCGCACCAATGCCGGGCTCGCGACGAGGATGACCCCCTCGACCAGCGCCACGGCGGAGTAGATCACGCCGAACGCGAGCTTGGTGTGGATGTGCGGGACGCCGAACAGGGTCAGCACTGAGGTGATGATCGTGCCGTACACGACCAGGTTGGCGCGGCCGATCCGGTCCGAGACGCCGGTCGCCAGCGAGGCGAACGCGCCGATCGCGTTGCCGACCACGAGAATGCCGACGTAGTACAAGAAGGTCATGTGGAAGCCGCCCAGGATCTGGGTGGCGACCGCGCCGTTGATGTAGAGCTGGTAGTAAAGAATGACGGTCGTCAGGACCACGAGCGACAGGTACCAGTAGCGCGGCCCGGTCTTCGGGTACGTCGGGAGATCACGGTTCCACAGCCGGCCGACGATGCCGGGTGAGTCCGTGGCATAAGCGTGGGCGGCTGCCATCGTGATCCTCTCGTGGTGACCGTCAGGTTACGGACACATGGCGGTGACGTGCCGACCGTAAGTGACCATAGTCAGCCACGCAAGAACCAGGTTCGGTTTGGGGTCAACATGGCCCAAAAGGACTACTCGCCGAAACCGGCCGGGAACACAACAAAAGACCGCCCGCGAATGCGGACGGTCTCAGGCGGGGCTCGGCGGCTAGCGGGAACCGTACAACTGCACCGAGGCGGCCGGCGTACCCGTGCCGTGGTGGCCATGATCGGTGACCGACTTGGCGACCCCGGCGATCGTCGCGGCGGCAAGGATGACGCCGACGATCACAGCAACCGCTGTTGACACGTGCACCTCCTGGTCGTTGCCGCGTCACGTCCCGAACGGCCTTCTAGGAACGGTACACGTTCCGACCGCCTGTTGTCGTGATGTCGGCAAGACTGGCGAGACAACTGAGGATCAACAGCCCAGCGATCAGATCACCGGCCAGGGCAGCGTCGCGAGGCGCGCTCGGCGGGCGGCCCGGCGCAGCTCCCCTGACCGCGTAGAGCCTTAACGTCGGTGCGGTCACGACCGGCTCCAACCCCGCCAGGCGGGCGATCGCGCTGCGCGCGCCGGGCTGGTCGGCTTCGACGAGTACGCCGGAGTAGCCCTGCGCCCGCAGCACGGGTGGCAGCGGACCGGCGCCGTTCACCGCCGCGGCGATCCGGCGGGCGAGCGGGTCCTCGAGCGGGGTGGCACTCGGCCCGACCCGCAGTGAGTCGTCGGCCACCACCCGCCGTGGCAGCCAGTCGGCGGCGGGCTCGGCCAGCACCCGGTCGCCGTTCCAGCCGAACTGGCGCTGCGAGGTCCACGGAAGCACGAGCACCGGGCCGCTTGGCAGCCGGTCCGCGGCGGCCGAAGCCGTGGTCCAGGCCTTCGGCCAGTGCACCGCAACGAGCGCCCCGTCGCTCCCCCAGGCCGCGGCCGGCAGCAACAGCACCGGTGCGAGCGCCAGCACCGGAGCGAACCGCACCTTGGTGCCGGCCCAACGGACCAGACACCCGAAGCCGAGCGCCACGAGCAGGACAAATGGTGCAAGCCAGCGCTGGCCGTCCCGCAGCAGCCCGCCAGCGTTCGAGGAGCCCAGGCTGACCGCCAGTCGGCGGACACCCGGCATCGCGGCCCAGACCGCGATCGCGAAGCCCAGCACACCGGCCAGGACTAGGCCGCGAGCGGCATCGACCGGGCCGGCGCGCAAGAGTGCCCACAGGGCCGCGACGCTGAGCCCGAGCGCGACCGCGGCGACGAGGAACGACCCGTGGCCCGGCATCGCGACCTGGGCGTTCCACATCCCGCCGAGACCGAGCAGGCTGCCCACCGTTCCGAACGGCGTGTCCGCCCTGGCCGCGAACGCCAGTACGCCGACCCGATCCGCCGGGTACGGCCCCGGTGCCGTCAACGCCGGGATCGCCCAGGGCAGCGACACGACCACCAGTGCCGATCCGACCTGAGCGATCCGGCGGCGCCAGCTCAGCCGGCTTCCCGGCCACCAGGCGATCGGCAACCCGACCACGACCGCGAGCAGCTCGGCCGAGGCACCGCCGGCGGCCGCGAAGGCAAGCGCAAGAAACAACCGGCGGGCCGCCCGGGCCTCACCCGCGTAGAACGCAAGCGCGGTGCTCGCGACCCAGGGCAGTGCGGCGTACCCGACCAGCACGGCCCACTGGCCTTGGCGCAGGCGCTCGGCCAGGTAGGGGTTCCAGGAGTACAACACTGCCGCAGAGACCGCCATCGCCATTGCCGAGCGGGCGCTGACGGCTCCGGTGCGGGTCGAGCCGGCCAGCCGGACCGCCAGTCGAGCGGCTCCCCAGCCCGACAACGCAATGATCGCCAGCAGGACCAGGTCCTGTACGGCATCACCGGGCACGACCCGCGAGGCGAGCGCCACCAGCAGGTCACTCGGCACCCCGCGCGGCACCGTGTCGATGCCCAGCAGATGCGCGTCGAGCGGCGCCCGCGGGACGAAAACCATGTCGCGGGTGAGCACGTAACCGCGACCCAGCACGGGACCGAGCTGCACGAGCGCGGACACCACGCCGACCGCCAAGCCCACCCAGGACGCTGTGAGGCGACGCCACGAAAGATCGCCGATCATTGCGCGCGACCGTACACGTTGTGCTCGACTAGTCGTGACGACGAATCGCGCGAACGTGACCGAACGGGTGGACATGGCGACGACGAGCGGTGCCGATCCGGCATCTCGCGGATCGCTGGTGCGCTCGACCGCGCTGGTCGGCACGGCGTTGATGGCCGGAAACCTGGCCAGCTATCTGCTCGCGATCATCGGCAGCCACCAGCTCCGGCCGGCCGACTACGGCTTGTTCGGCGCGATGCTCGCCACCTTGCTCGTCGGCGGGATCCCCGCGCTCGCGCTGCAGGCAGTGGTCGCGCGGCGAACCGCCGCCGAGCAGCTCCCGCCGCACCTGGCGCTGCGCGAGGGAATCGCCAGCGGTCTCGCCAGCGTGGCGCTCGGCCTGGTCGCCTGGCCCGGCCTGACCGTGTTCCTGCACGTCGACCGGCACGGTCTCGCCGTGCTTGCGGTCGTCGCCAGCCTGCTGCCGCTGAACATTCTCGGCGCGATCCAGGGCCACCTGCAGGGCAGCGAGCGCTTCGGGCGGCTCGGGGTCGTGGTGGCGCTGGTCGGCGTCGGGCGGCTGTTCGGTGGCGTCCTGCCGCTGGCCTTCGGGGGCGGCGCGACCGGGGTCATGACCGGCATCGCCGTTGCCACCTCGGTAGCCGCGCTGATCGCGATGCGGCTCACCCCGGGGTTGGGGACCCGGGCGCCCAGTACGGCACCGGCCGGCGGGTTGTTGGCCGCAGCGGGGCCCGAGTTCCTGACCGCGACGCTCTCGATGGGCGCGCTGCTGCTCCTGTCGAGCCTTGACCTGTTGCTTGCGCGGCACGTGCTGACCGCGACCCAGGCCGGGCACTACGCCGCGGGCAACGTTGTTGCCAAGGCGGCCTTCTGGCTGCCGCAGGCGGTGCCGCTCACCGCGCTCCCCCGGCTGAGCCGCAGCGACCACCGGGCCAAGGCGCTGGTCGACGCCGCGCTGCTCACCGCCGCCATTGCCGCGGTGAGCATCCTGGTGACCGCGCTCGCCGGGAGCTTCCTGGTCCGGCTGACCTTCGGCGCTGGCTACGCGAGCATCGGTGGCGTCGCCTGGCTGTTCGCGCTCCAGGGCAGTGCGCTGGCCGGCGTCCAGCTCCTGGTCTTCCACGACATCGCGGCCCGGCGCCGTGGCGTAGTGCCGCTGGTGCTGTTGGCGGCCGTGATCGAGACCGCGATCGTGCTGGTCGCCAAGCCCGGCAGCCCGCGCGCGATCATCGTCATCGCCTCATCCGTTGCGGTCGGGCTGGTCGTGATCACCGCGATCCGCTACGGGCGCGGGCACGGGCCTGCCGATCAGGCCGGGCTACTCGACCCGGCCGACCTGGTCGAGCCTCAGTGGGCGGCGTCGTCCCAGCTGCGGCCGACCCCGACCGAGACGTCGAGCGGCACGTCGAGCGCATAGGCCGCACCCATCTCGCGCCGAACGATCTCCTCGACCGTCTCCCGCTCCCCCGGCGCCACCTCGAGCACGAGCTCGTCGTGCACCTGCAGGAGCAGGCGGGTGTGCATCGAGGCGGCGTCCAGCGCCCGCTGCAGCCGAAGCATCGCGATCTTGATGATGTCCGCGGCCGAGCCCTGGATCGGCGCGTTCAACGCCATCCGCTCGGCCATCTGCCGGCGCTGGCCGTTGTCGCTGGTCAGGTCCGGGAGGTAGCGCCGCCGGCCGAGGATGGTCTGGGTGTAGCCGTCCTTGCGGGCGGCCTCGACCACGCCGGACAGATAGTCGCGCACCCCGCCGAACCGGGCGAAGTAGGCATCCATCTGCTCGCGCGCCTCCTCGGCGGAGATCCCGAGCTGCGCCGCCAGCCCGTACGCCGAGAGCCCGTAGGCCAGGCCGTAGGACATCGCTTTGATCCGGCGGCGCTGCTCGGGCTCGACCGACTCGACCGGGATCCCGAAGGCGATTGCGGCGACGAAGGTGTGCAGGTCCTCGCCGGAGTTGAACGCGTCGATCAGTCCGGCATCGTGCGAAAGGTGCGCCATGATCCGCATCTCGATCTGCGAGTAGTCGGCGGTCAGCAGGCACTCGTAGCCGGCGCCGACCACGAACGCCTTACGGATCTCGCGGCCCTCGATCGTCCGGACCGGGATGTTCTGCAGGTTGGGGTCGGTGCTCGAGAGCCGGCCGGTCGCGGCGACGAGCTGGTTGAACGTGGTGTGCACCCGCTCGTGCTCGTCGACCATCGGGATCAGCGAGTCGACCACCGACTTCAGCCGCGCCACGTCCCGGTGCCGCAGCAGGTGTTCGAGGAACGGGTGCTCGGTCTTGGCGTACAGCTCCTGCAGCGCGTCGGCATCGGTGGTGTAGCCGGTCTTGATCTTCTTCGTCTTCGGCAGCCCGAGCTCCTCGAACAGCACCTGCTGCAGCTGCTTGGGCGAGCCGAGGTTCACCTCGTGCCCGATCGTGGAGTACGCCGCGTCGGCGGCCCGCTTGACCTCACCGGCGAAGCGCGCCTCGAGCTCTGCCAGCCAGGACACGTCCGCGCCGATCCCGGCCCGCTCCATCGTCGCCAGCAGCGCCGTGAGCGGCAGCTCCATCTCGGTGAGCAGCTCCGAGCCGCCACGATCGGCGAGCACGACGTCGAGCGCATCGGCGAGGTCGATGATCGCGCGGGCCCGCAGCATCTGGGCCTGCGCCGCGTCCTCCTCGAGCGAGCCATCGAGCGAGAGCTGACCGTCCGAGCCCGCCTCGGCTCGCAGCTCGCGGTGCAGGTAACGCACCGACAGGTCCGACAGGTCGAACGACCGCTGCCCGGGCAGCGCGATGTACGCCGCCAACGCGGTGTCGGTGACCAGCCCGCCGAGCGACCACCCGCGCTCGATCAGGGCCAACATCGGCCCCTTGACGTCGTGTGCGGCCTTGGCGACCGCCGGGTCGGCGAGCCAGCCGGCCAGCGCCTGCTCGTCCTCGCCGGTGAGCTGCTCGGGGTCGAGATAGGCCGCGGTGCCGTCGGGAGCGGCGATCGCCAGCCCGGTGACCACGCCGGTGCCGCGACCCCAGCTGCCGGCCAGGGCGAGGCCGTGCCGGCCCGCGCCGCGGGCGTGCTCGTCGAGCCACTGCGCGACGTCGCCCGGCGCCACGACCTGGCCCTGCAGGTCGAAGCCCTGATCGGCGGTCTCCGGCTCCGAGACGGACAGCGTCGAGTAGAGCCGCTCGCGCAAGACCCGGAACTGCAACGTGTCGAACAGGGTGTTGAGGGTCTCGCGGTCCCACTGACCGAGCCCCAGGTCGGCCGGGACCCGGTCGAGCGGCACGTCCCGGCGCAGCTCGGTGAGCTGGCGGTTGCGCACCACCTCGGCCAGGTGGGCCCGCAGCGCGTCGCCGGCCTTGCCCGGCACCTCGTCGACCCGGTTGACGAGCTCGTCGAGCGAACCGAAGTCGCGGATCCATTTCGCCGCGGTCTTCTCGCCCACGCCCGGAATCGACGGCAGGTTGTCGCTCGGGTCGCCGCGGAGCGCCGCGAAGTCCGGATATTGCGCCGGGGTGAGGCCGTACTTCTCCTCCACCGCGGCCGGGGTGAAGCGGGTCATGTCGCTGATCCCGCGGCGCGTCATGAGGACGGTCACCCGGTCGTTGACCAGCTGCAGGGCGTCGCGGTCGCCGGTGACGATCAGCACGT
>CAYNDD010000021.1:0-22229 GCA_964395425.1 uncultured Frankiaceae bacterium | reverse complement strand
TCGAGATGCGCCGGGTCCGCGACCTGCAGCCGTACGTCGGCAAGGAGCTCGAGGCGAAGATCATCGAGCTGGACAAGAACCGCAACAACGTCGTCCTGTCGCGCCGGGCGTGGCTCGAGCAGACCCAGAGCGAGGTCCGGCAGAACTTCCTGACCCAGCTGCTCAAGGGCCAGGTCCGCAAGGGCGTGGTGTCCTCGATCGTCAACTTCGGCGCCTTCGTCGATCTCGGCGGGGTCGACGGCCTGGTTCACGTCTCGGAGCTGTCCTGGAAGCACATCGACCACCCGAGTGAGGTCGTCGAGGTCGGCCAGGAGGTCACGGTCGAGGTGCTCGACGTCGACATGGACCGCGAGCGGGTCTCGCTGTCGCTCAAGGCGACCCAGGAAGACCCGTGGCAGGCCTTCGCCCGCACCCACACGATCGGGCAGGTCGTGCCCGGCCGGGTCACCAAGCTGGTGCCGTTCGGCTCCTTCGTCCGGGTCGCCGAGGGCATCGAGGGCTTGGTCCACATCTCCGAGCTGGCCGAGCGGCACGTCGAGATCCCCGAGCAGGTCGTCAACGTCGGCGACGAGATCTTCGTCAAGGTCATCGACATCGATCTCGAGCGGCGCCGGATCTCGCTGTCACTGAAGCAGGCCAACGAGGGGACGGTCGGCGAGGCAGTGGCCGACCACTTCGACCCAACTCAGTACGGCATGCCCGCCCAGTACGACGACGCCGGCAACTACATCTACCCAGAAGGCTTCGACTCCGAGACCAACGAGTGGAAGCCGGGCTACGAGGCGCAGCAGGCCGAGTGGGAAGCGCAGTACGCCAAGGCGCACGAGCGCTGGGAGGCACACCAGAAGCAGATGACCGCCGCTCAGGCCGCGGACGCCGAGGCGGCCGACAGTACGTCGTACACCTCGGAGCCGGCTGCTTCGGCCGAGGGTGCGCCGGCCGCGGCCGGCACGCTGGCCAGCGACGAGGCGCTCGCCGAGCTGCGCCGCAAGCTGACCGGAGCCGACGACGAGGCGGCGGCCGAGTCCGACGCCCCCGTGGCCGAAGCAGCTGCTTCTGCGCCCGACGCGGCCGACGAGCCCGCGGCGGAGGATGGTGCGGCCCCGGCTGCCGAGGCGTCGACCGACGCCGCTCCGGAAGCCGAGGCGTCGACCGACGCCGCTGCGGAAGCCGAGGCGGACGCGGCCGAATCCGCCGACGAGTAGATCGAGTAGCACGCGGCGGTCTGAGGTGCTCAACGTCGGCTTGACCGGCGGCATCGGCGCCGGCAAGAGCGAGGTCACCCGTCGCTTCGCCGCGCTCGGAGCCGTGGTCATCGACGCGGACGCGATCGCCCGCGAGGTGGTCGAGGTCGGGATGCCCGGCCTCGACTCGGTGGTGGCGGAGTTCGGCCGCGAGGTGCTCGCGGCCGACGGCTCGCTCGACCGAGCGGCGGTCGCCGCCCTGGTGTTCGCGGATCCGAAGGCACGTGAGCGGCTGAACGCGGTCGTGCATCCGCTGGTCGGGCAGCGGGTGGCCGAGCTGATGGCGCAGGTCGCGGCCACCGATCCCGACGCGGTCGTCGTTCACGACGTACCGCTGATCGTCGAGGCGGGGATCCGGGACCGGTACGACCTGGTCGTGGTGGTCGACGCCCCGGTCGACGTCCAGCTCGACCGGCTGACCAGGTTGCGCGGGATGACCGAGTCCGACGCTCGCGCCCGGATCGCGGCCCAGGCGAGCCGGGAGCAACGGCTCGAGATCGCCGATCACGTGATCGTCAACGACGGCGACCTCGCCGAGCTCGACGCACAGGTGACCGCGGTCTGGGACGCGTTGACCGCCCCGCGCTGACCCCGTTTCAGCACACAACGCCGGCTCGGCGAGCCAGGCCGACCGGACGATCGCGCACATCCGTCACACCCGTAACCGGTTGTGTGCTGGAACGGGGACGGGCGGATGGGAAGTGTCAGACCGGCGGCGTACGTTCTGATGCTGTGAGCACTGTGACGTCGATCCGGCCGAGCGAGGCGCCGTTCCGGGTGGAGTCGGACTTCGAGGCCTCCGGCGACCAGCCGGCCGCGATTGAGGAGCTGGCCCGCCGGGTGAGCGCCGGCGCGCGGCACACCGTGCTGCTCGGCGCGACCGGCACCGGCAAGTCGGCGACCACGGCCTGGCTGGTGGAGAAGTTGCAGCGCCCGACCTTGGTGATCGCGCCCAACAAGACCCTGGCCGCGCAGCTGGCGAATGAGTTCCGCGAGCTGCTGCCGCACAACGCGGTCGAATACTTCGTCTCCTACTACGACTACTACCAGCCCGAGGCCTACGTCCCGCAGACCGACACCTATATCGAGAAGGACTCCTCGATCAACGAGGAGATCGAGCGGCTCCGGCACTCGGCCACGATGAGCCTGCTCACCCGGCGTGACGTCATCGTGGTGGCGAGCGTGTCGTGCATCTACGGCCTCGGCACGCCGCAGGAGTATGTCGACCGGTGCGTGCAACTCGACGTCGGGCAGACAATCGAGCGCGACGCACTGTTGCGGCGGTTCGTCGACATTCAGTACGCGCGCAACGACCTCGCCTTCACTCGCGGCACCTTCCGGGTGCGCGGTGACACGGTCGAGGTGTTCCCGGTCTATCAGGAGCTCGCGACCCGGATCGAGATGTTCGGCGACGAGATCGAGCGGATCTCGACGCTGCACCCGCTGACCGGCGAGGTGATCAGCGAGGACACCACCGCGCTGGTCTTCCCGGCGACCCACTACGTCGCCGGGCCGGAGCGGATGGAGCGGGCCATCTCGGGGATCGAGACCGAGCTCGAGGCCCGGCTGGCCGAGCTCGAGACGCACGGGAAGCTGCTCGAGGCGCAGCGGCTGCGGATGCGGACGACGTACGACATCGAGATGATGCGCCAGGTCGGCTTCTGCTCGGGCATCGAGAACTACTCGCGGCATATCGACGGCCGCGCCCAGGGCACTCCGCCGCATACCCTGCTCGACTACTTCCCGGACGACTTTCTGCTCGTCATCGACGAGTCGCACGTCACCGTTCCGCAGATCGGCGGTATGTACGAAGGCGACATGAGCCGCAAGCGCACCCTCGTCGACCACGGCTTCCGGCTGCCGAGCGCGATGGACAACCGGCCGTTGCGCTGGGAGGAGTTCCTCGAGCGGATCGGTCAGACCGTGTACCTGTCCGCGACCCCCGGGCCGTACGAGATGGGGCAGGTCAAGGGCGATGTGGTCGAGCAGGTGATCCGCCCGACCGGGCTGGTCGACCCGTTGGTCGTCGTCAAGCCGCCCAAGGGCCAGATCGACGACCTGATCCACGAGATCCGGATTCGCGCCGAGCGCAACGAGCGCGTGCTTGTCACCACGCTGACCAAGAAGATGGCCGAGGACCTGACCGACTACCTGCTCGAGAACTCGGTCCGGGTGCGCTACCTGCACAGCGAGGTCGACACGCTGCGCCGGGTCGAGTTGCTGCGCGAGCTGCGCAAGGGCGACTACGACGTCCTGGTCGGGATCAACCTGCTCCGCGAGGGCCTCGACCTGCCCGAGGTTTCACTCGTGTCCATCCTCGATGCGGACAAGGAAGGATTCCTGCGCAGCGGCACCTCGCTGATCCAGACCATCGGCCGGGCCGCCCGCCATGTGTCCGGCGAGGTTCACATGTACGCCGACAGCATCACCCCGTCGATGCAGAAGGCGATCGAGGAGACCAACCGCCGCCGGGACAAGCAGATCGCCTACAACGCCGAGCGCGGCGTCGACCCGCAGCCCCTTCGCAAGCGGATCGCGGACATCCTCGACGACATCGTGCGCGGCGAGGAAGGCGAGCTGATCGGCGGCAGCGGCCGGGCACAGTCTCGCGGCAAGACGCCGGTGCCGGGGATGGCCAGCAAGTCACCGACCGCCGGCCAGCACGCCGCCGAGCTCGCCGGGATGCCCAAGGCCGAGCTTGCGCTGTTGATCCAGCAGCTCCAGGACCAGATGCACGACGCCGCCGCCGAGCTGCACTTCGAGCTGGCCGCCCGGCTGCGCGACGAGGTCAATGAGTTGAAGAAGGAGTTCCGCGCGATGGTCGCCGCAGGTCTGCCGGGTTGAGCCACCGACGCTGAGGCGCTCTGGTTTCGTTAGGCAATCCGAGTGGCGGTAGGGCCGTCTCCGTATTTCGCTGGTCGCGCGTTCCGACCGACTCGCACCAGGCCTGAGCTTCTGACGTGAGGAGTCACGAAGGGCGTGAGGTGTCGTGATCTTGCGGCCGTTCTGTCCGCCGCTGATCTTCGGCTTCGTTACCAGTTTTCGCGCAACACGCCGCCAAATCGGTCGCGGGCGCGACGATCGAGAGCCCGCCGCGGGTCGTGGCACCACGGAGCTCGGAGGCGCTCGGAATGGCCAGTGCGGAACCATCAGGCCGAGCCTCGCGTCTTATCGCTGACCGAATGTGATGGGGAGGTGGGACATGGACACGCGTCGCGTCTTCTGGGCCGTGCCGATTGCCGCAGTGCTCGCGGCGATGGTCGCGGGCTGTGGGTCGGTGGGGAGCTCCGATGCCCAGCATTCGGCTGGCTCCGGACTAAGCGTGCTGCGACTGCTCTCGTCGACCTCGTCGGCCACGGCAGCCGAGCCCGCGACCGCGGCCGCCCCTCGCGCCGCGGCGCTCGTTGCGCGGGCCGGCGCCGCCGGGTACGTCGTCCATGCCTCGCTGCCGCCCACTCCGGCCAACGCAGCGGTCTACCGCCTGCAGGTCAACGCCTCCGCCCTGCAGGCACTCGCCTCGGCGCTGCAGGTCAAGGCCCCGATCACCAAGACGGTGGACGGTTGGCAGGCGGGTCAGCGATTCAGCGTGCTGGCTGACGGCCAGTGGCAGTACGCCGGGATCTGCCCACCCAACGCGGACTGCGCGACGCCAGTCGGAGTCGGCCCGTGGACCTGCCCACCCAACGCGGACTGCGCGACGCCGATGAGTGGTGGGGTCGCCGTCGGGCCCGCCGAGGGCAGCGCGGGTAGCGCGCCGAACCGCACGACGGCGGTCACGACGGCTCCGATCCCGCTGCCTGCCAAGGCGGTGAAGTCGCCAGCGATCCCGCTGCCGGTCCGGTCAATCGAACCGCTGCCGGTGCCGAGTCCGCCGCCCACGCCCTCGGACTCAGTGGCACGCGCGGCGGCCGCACCGGTGCTCAGCGCCGAGGGCCTCTCGAACCCGATCGTGGCGGTGTCCGACGGCCAGGTCACCGCGGACCCGGTCGTCGACGGTGCCCGGACGGTCGGCGAGGCCACCTCGCTTTCGGTCGCGAAGGACGGCACGATCACTGCTGGATCGGGCTGGCTGGACGCTGCGCACGCCGGCAGCGCCTACCCACTGATCAGCGCGGCCGCGGCCCTCAAGGAGTTACCGCCCCGAGCGGAGCCGATGATCGCCTGCCTGGCACCTTCCCCGGGTCACGCCGGCGGTTGCCCGAGCTTCCCGCGTCCGGTGATCTCCCACGTTGAGCTCGGCCTGACCCTCAACGAGGACTCGACCGGCCCGCTGCTCGTGCCGGCCTGGCTGTTCACGATCGCCAGCGACCCTGAGCCGGCCGCAGTCATCGCCGTACAACCCCGCTACCTCGGTACGCCGATCGTGGCCAAGCCGCCGATCGCCGTCGGGCCCGCCCTCCCCCCGAGCGAGCCGATGCAGCCAGTGCCCGCGCCGATACACGCATCATCCGGCGGCGCCACAACGCCCTGACCAACGGTGCCTCAGAACCGGACCGGCGCGATTCGACGGTCCAGCATGACGGCACGCGAGGCAACGTCGGACGAGTGGGAGGATGCCCGCGTGACGTGGGTCGACGTGGCGCTCATTGCGTACAGACTCGTCGACCGGTGACGCCCCGCAATACACCGGCGCTCGCTAGGTGCCGGCGCGCGTCTAAGAAATCGTTTAGCTGCCGGCGGGGATGTCGGTCACGGAGTTGCCTCCGTTGTTCGTGACCCATAGGTGGCTGCCGTCGAAAGCAATGCCGATCGGGATGTTGAAGCCAAAAGACGCGCCGGACAAGGTGGTGGTCCACCTGCCCTGGGTGTCGATTTCGGTCAGCGAGCCGCTCTCGTTGGTCACCCACAGGTGGGCGCCATCGAAGGCGATCCGGGCCGGCGCGCTGAAGCCGTAGGAGGCGTCGGTCAAAGTCGCCACCCAGGTGCCAGCCGGGTCGAACTCGGTCACGGAATTGCCATTGTGGTTGGCCACCCACAGATCCTGGCCGTCGAATGCGATCCCGTCGGAGAAGTTGAAACCGAACGAGCCGCCCGACAGCGTCTGCACCCACGCACCGGCCGGATCGAACTCGGTCACCGAGTCACCGGCCCGGTTGGTCACCCAAAGATGAGCGCCGTCGAACGCGATTGCGGCCGGGTTGTCAAAGGCGAATGAGCCTCCAGACAGAGTCTGTACCCACGCACCATTCGTCCCGATCTCCGTCACGGAGTCAGCGCCGAGGTTGGTCACCCAGACATCCGAACCGTCGAACGCGATCGCGAACGGGTTGCCAAAGCCGTAGGACCCGCCGGAGAGCGTCCGCACCCACGCGCCATTGGTGCCGAACTCGGTGACCGAGTCGCCGGTGGTGTTTGTCACCCACAAGTGGACGCCGTCGAAGGCAATGCCATTCGGCCCGTCGAACCCGTAGGACCCCCCGGAGAGCGTCCGCACCCACGCGCCGGTGGTGCCGAACTCGGTCACTGAGTTGCCAGCGACGTTCGCCACCCATAGATGCGTCCCGTCGAAGGCGATCCCGCCGGGCGCGTCGAAGCCGTACGAGCCACCTGAGTGCACCCCGCCCCACCAGTCCAGCAGCGCCACCCGCGAAGGGTCAGGATGTGGCAGCACTCCAGCCGGACCGCGCGGCCCGGACTTGCCGCGCGCGCCTTTCGGACCGCGCGCGCCGATCGACACCCGGACCGTGCCGCTCGGACACCTCCCATGCCGCTGCAACGACAGCACCCGCTTCGCGCTCGCGCACGCGTGGTACGACGGCGAACCGCTCGCAGTCGCCGCTACCGAGACTCCGGCAGCCGCCACGGCTATCGCACCGACTGCAAGGCCGCACCCGATGAGCTTCGACCGACCCATCACGGTCTCCCTCCGTGAGAGGCGGCTCGGCGCCGTGCCAACGGCAACCAACGTCCGCCTCACGGAATCGTCGCACCCGGCGGCGTTCGTGGGCGTCAGCGTGATGCCAAGATGACGACAACCTCGAACTGCTTCCGGTCTCACCGTGGCCGTGCCGACGAGCGCCTTCATCGGGGCTGCGTCGTCATGAGAGGTTGGCGGGGTGGACTTGCCGGGTGGGATTGATCTTTCTGGACGGGTTGCGGTTGTCACGGGCGCCGGCAGCCCGGACGGCATCGGGTTCGCCGCGGCACGACAGCTTGGCGAGCTCGGGGCTTCGGTGGCGCTGGCCGCAACCACGGCACGGGCCGAGGAGCGGGCCGCGGAGCTGTCGGCGCGCGGGATATCTGCCCTCGCGGTAGTCGGCGACCTGACCGTTCAGGGGAGTGCGCAGGCGCTCGTCGATGCAGCGATCGGGCGGTGGGGCCGCCTCGACATCCTCGTCAACAACGCGGGGATGATCTCGGTCAGCGACCCGAACTTCGAGTCCGGAGCGGTCGACACGATGTCGTACGACACCTGGCGGGCATCGCTCACCCGCAACCTCGACACGGCTTTCTTGGTCAGCTCCGCCGCCCTGCCGGCGATGCGAGAGCAGCGCTGGGGCCGGGTCGTCATGGTGAGCAGCGTGACCGGACCGGTGATGGCGACCCGCGACGACGTCGGTTACGCCGCATCGAAGGCCGGGATGGTGGGACTTTGCCGGGCGATGGCGATGGATGGCGCGGCGTTCGGGATCACGGTTAACGCGGTGGCGCCAGGGTGGATCGCCACTGCATCGCAAACCGACAGCGAGCGGCGTGAAGGGGTCGCGACACCGGTCGGCCGCAGTGGCACCGCCGACGAAGTCGCCTCGGCTATCACTTGGCTGTGCACGCCTGGCGCGTCGTACGTCACCGGGCAGAACCTGGTGGTCGACGGCGGAAACAGCGTGTCGGAGGCCCGGGCCTGGCCGAATGGAACCGGAGGCGGCGATGACCCACACTGAGCTGCTGGCCTACTGCCTGGCCAAACCGGGCGCGGTCCAGGACGAGCCATGGGAAGGCGACGTCGTCGCCAAGGTCGGCGGCAAGATCTTTAGCTTCAACGGCGCCACAACTCTCGGGGTGAAATGCGGCCGCAACCCGGACGAGGCGGCCGAGCTTCGCACGCGCTACCCGGACGACGTCAAGACGATGGCGTACATCGGCCGGTTCGGGTGGAAGACGGTTGCGATCGACGGTGCGGTGCCCGATGACGAGCTGTTCGAGCTCGTCGACAACTCCTACGACGCGGTGGTCGCGGGCCTGCCGAAGGCCAAGCGGCCGACCGGCTAACCGGGCCGCCGCACCCGCCCGCCGCGCTTGCCGTGCTCGGCGGGCGTCACCACCGCACCGTGCATCAGTGCGTTGGTGGCCGACTTCGTGGTCGCGGTGTTGCGGCCGCTGCGGGCCGGCACCCGATCGGTTGTCGTCGGCGCCGCGGGGAACCAGCGGGTGGCCGGGACGGTCTTGCCGTGCTGGGTCGGCATCCGCTGGTTGGTCGGGATGGTCGGTGCCGCGCCGCCCATCTCGGTGTCCTGGTCGACGCAGGTGCCGGTGCCCACCGGCGAACCCAGCGGCATCGTCGGCAGCGCCGGCATCGACATGTCGTGCTTGCCGCGGAACAGTGCCGATGTCAGGTCGCCAACCGTCTCCTTGCGCCACTTCGACACGTTCGGCACCTCGATCCCGAACCGCTCCGCGAGCAGCTTCAGCTGCGAGGTGTGGTCGAAGACCTCGGCGGCGATGTGACCGCCGCGGCTGAACGGCGAGATCATCAGCGCCGGCACCCGGACGCCCAGCCCGACCGGGCCGGGGATCGCTTGATACTGGCTGTTGCTCTTGTGGTTCGAGGTCAGGAACTCGCCACGGGTGCCCTTTGGCGGCGTCGGCGGCGGGACGTGGTCGAACCAGCCGTCGTTCTCGTCGTACATGACGAACAGCGCGGTCTTGGACCACACCTTCTTATTGGAGGTGAGTGCGTCGAGCACGGACTGGGTGAACCACATCCCGCGGTCGGGCGGTGACGACGGGTGCTCGTCGAACCCGAGCGGCGGGATGATCCAGGACACCGCCGGGAAGTTGCCCGACTTGATGTCGGCGAGGAAGTCGTTCGGAAAGGTGGGGAGGAACGCCCGGCGGTGCAACTGCGTCTTGGGGTTCTTGTACGCCTTGAAGTACGGCAGGACGTGGTCGGTGAACAGCAGGATGTACGGGCTGGACGCGTCGTAGATCGACGGGTCCCAGGTCGGGAAGTTCTTCAGCGCCGCGAACTTGCCGGTCGTGTGCGTGTTGGACGGGTGGTAGACCTTCCACGGCACACCCTTGTCCTGCAGGTGTTCCTGGACGGTCTCCCACCGGCAGGTCCAGAGGAAGTCCGGGATGATGCTCGGGTTGGTCTCGGTGATCGGCCCGCCCTTGCCGCCTTCCGGGTCGATCGTGCCGGTGTTGGCCATCAGCCGGTTCGGGTGGGTCGGGCCGAGCACCGAGGAGAAATACGCGTCGCAGAGCGTGAAGTGGTCGGCCAGCGCCCAGTGGAACGGCAGGTCGCGGCGGGTGTAGTAGCCCATCGTCATCGCGCCGTCGGGGTTGCCCTCGTTGGCTTTGGCGGTGTGGGTCTTGACGAACCGGTCCATCTTGCCGTGGTTCCAGCACTGGTGCTGCGGGCCCCAGCTGTGGGTCAGGTCGTTGGTGCACTCCTCGCCGATGCTCGGGTCGAGATGGAACGGCAGCAGCTTCTTGCGTGGCGACAGCGCGGTCCCGCCCGGGTAGTCCTGGGCGAACGCGCCGAGCGAGTGCTTCGGATGGTCGTCGAACCCCCGGCCGCGCGGGTAGGCCCCGAAGTAGTGGTCGTAGGAGCGGTTCTCCAGCATCAGGAAGACGATGTGGTCGACGGCACCGAGGTCGCCACCGGCCGGCGCGATCGAGGCGGCGTTGCGGACCGAGGCGACCTGCTTGGCCGCATGTGCGGCCCGTCGCGCGGACCGGACCTCCTCGGGCGGCAGCGCCGCCGCGGCCGCCCGCTCGGGCAGGCCGAGCAGGGCACCCGCGCCGACCGCCGACAACGCCGCGATCAGCTCGCGGCGCGACATGTTGCCGAGCCGGAGCATGTGCTCGATTCGCTCCGCGGGTGTCTTGTCGTCGTCCATGGGGCTCAACTCCTGCTCCAGTAGGTCGCCATGAGCTCGTGTGACCAGGCGGGTTGGTGGACTTCGCCGCGCGGCAGGAACTCGGTCATGACCGGCTTGAGGTCGAGGACCGGAGTGTTGTCGATCGCGTCGAGAGCCTCGACCCGAAGGGTCAGGTCGTCGATGCCGAGGAGCCGGCAGGCGGTGACGCCGAGCCGGTTGGGGCGCATCTTCGCCCGCTGCGCGAAGATCCCGACGCTTGGCCAGTCCGGGTTGCCGCGCGGGTGGCGGGCCCCGGCATGCACCTCGCCGTCGGCGACCCGGTCGAACAGGTAGACCACCTCGACGTGTGAGAACTCCTCGAGGCCGGCCAGGCTCTCCGGGGTGAAACGCTCGGGGTCGAGGGTGATCGTCGCGCTCACTGACTGCCAGTCGTCGTCGATCGCCTCGTGACGGGAGGACTGCACCCAGCCGATCGGTTGCACGTCGTACGCCCTCACGCCGCTCACTCTGCCATGCCGGCGGGCCAGGATCCGCCGGTCACCACGTGCGCGGCCGGGCTACCAGCCCCGTTCACGCCACTCGGCCAGGTTCGGCCGTTCGGCGCCGAGCGTGCTGTCGCCGCCGTGGCCGGGGTAGAACCAGGTGTCGTCGGGCAGCCGGCCGAAGATCTTCTCCTCGAGATCGTCCATCAGGCTCAGGTGATCCTCGGGCCGGGTGGTCAGCCCGTGCCCGCCGGGGAACAGCGAGTCGCCGGTGAACAGGTGTTTGCGGTCGTCGCCCTGGTAGAGCAGGGCGATCGAGCCGGGGGTGTGGCCGACCAGGTGGATCACCGACAGCCGGCAGTCGCCGACGGCGACCTCGTCGCCCTCGACCAGCGGCTCGAAGGTGGTGATCGGGAGTGGCTCGGCATCCTCCGGGTGCACCGCGACGGGCGCGCCGGTGGCGGCGATCACCTCGGGCAGCGCCTGCCAGTGGTCGGCGTGCTGATGCGTGGTCACGATCCGCTGGAGCGAGTCGCCGTCGAGCACCCCGAGCAGGACGTCCGGTGAGTGCGCCGCGTCGATCAGCAGCACGTCACCGGTATGCCGGCAACGCAGGAAGTAGGCGTTGTTGTCCATCGGCCCGACCGCGACCTTGGTCAGCGTGAGGTCACCGAGCACCCTGGTCTGGGGCGGGCCGCCCACGGTGACATTTCCGTCGTATTCGTCAGTCATGGGCTGGAGCCTAGTGTCCGGCCTCCCTGGCGGAGGAGGCCGAGGCGGCAACTGCGGTCCGAAACTGTCGGAGCCGCCACGTAGCATCGGAATGGCCAAGAACCGGGTGCGATTTCCCGCGCGCGGATCCTGGCCCGACCGCCGTCCGACCCGTCCCGTGACCGCTTCCCCCCGAGCCAGAAAGCACTTGTGGCAGACCGTCTGATCGTCCGTGGAGCGCGCGAGCACAACCTGCGCGATGTGAGCATCGACCTGCCTCGCGACGCGCTGATCGTGTTCACCGGGCTGTCCGGGAGCGGCAAGTCGAGCCTGGCCTTCGACACCATCTTCGCCGAGGGCCAGCGCCGGTACGTCGAGTCCCTGTCGGCCTATGCCCGGCAGTTCCTGGGTCAGATGGACAAGCCCGACGTCGACTTCATCGAGGGGCTCAGCCCCGCGGTCTCGATCGACCAGCGCTCGACCAGCCGCAACCCGCGATCGACGGTCGGGACCATCACCGAGGTGTGGGACTACCTCCGGCTGCTCTACGCCCGGATCGGCCTCCCGCACTGCCCGGTCTGCGGCGAGCTGATCGCCCGCCAGAGCCCGCAGCAGATCGTCGACCGGGTCCTCGACCTCGACGAGGGGACCCGCTTCCAGGTGCTCGCGCCGGTCGTGCGCGGCCGCAAGGGCGAGTACACCGAGCTGTTCCGCGAGCTGCAGACCAAGGGGTTCAGCCGGGCCCGGGTCGACGGCGCGGTGATCTCCCTCAGCGATGCGCCGAAGCTGGCCAAGTACGAGAAGCACGACATCGACGTGGTGATCGACCGGCTCTCGGTGAAACGCGATGCGAAACGCCGCCTGACCGACTCGGTCGAGACCGCACTGGGCCTGGCCGGCGGGGTGCTGGTGCTCGACTTCGTCGACCTGCCCGACAACGACCCGCACCGCGAGCGGAAGTTCTCCGAGCGGCTGGCGTGTCCCAACGACCACCCGCTGAGCATGGAGGACCTCGAGCCCCGCGCCTTCTCGTTCAACTCGCCGTACGGCGCCTGCCCGACCTGTGCCGGTCTCGGCACCCGGCTCGAGGCGGACGAGGAGCTGATCGTCCCGGACCCGACCAAGACCCTCGCCCAGGGCGCGGTCGTGCCGTGGTCGGGGGCGCACGGTCGCGACTACTTCGGCCGGTTGGTCGAGGCGCTGGGCGAGGAGCTCGGTTTCGGGATGGACACCGCCTGGGAGAAGCTGCCGGCCAAGGCCCGCAAGGCGATCCTGTCGGGCCACCCGAAGCAGGTCCACGTCCGCTATCGCAACCGCTATGGCCGGGAGCGGTCGTACTGGACCACGTTCGAGGGCGTGGTCAGCTACGTCGAGCGCCGGCACAGCGAGGCCGAGAGCGACACCAGCCGGGACCGGTTCGAGGGTTTCATGCGCGAAGTGCCGTGCCCGTCGTGCGAGGGAGCCCGGCTCAAACCCGAGTCGCTCGCGGTGACGCTGGGCGGCAGGTCGATCGCCGAGGTGGCGATGCTGCCGATCGGTGAGTGTGCCCGCTGGCTCGGCGGCCTGAAGCTGACGGCACGCGAGGAGCAGATCGCGGCCCGGGTGCTCAAGGAGATCAACGAGCGGCTGCGGTTCCTGGTCGACGTCGGGCTGCACTACCTCTCGCTGGACCGGGCGTCGGCCACCCTGGCCGGCGGCGAGGCGCAGCGGATCCGGCTCGCCACCCAGATCGGCTCCGGGCTGGTGGGCGTGCTCTACGTCCTCGACGAGCCGTCGATCGGGCTGCACCAGCGCGACAACCGGCGGCTGATCGAGACCCTGGTCCGGCTGCGCAACATGGGCAACACGCTGATCGTGGTCGAGCACGACGAGGAGACCATCCGGACCGCCGACTGGATCGTCGACATCGGCCCGGGCGCCGGGGAGCACGGCGGCGAGATCGTGCACTCGGGCACCTACAAGGAGCTGCTGGAGGTCGAGCGGTCGATCACCGGCGCCTACCTGTCCGGCCGTCGCGAGATCCCGATCCCGGACATCCGCCGCCAGCCGACGCCGGGCCGGAGCCTGACCGTGGTCAACGCCCGGGAGCACAACCTGCGCGAGGTCACCGCGGAGTTCCCGCTCGGCTGCTTCGTGACCGTCACCGGCGTGTCCGGATCCGGCAAGTCGACCCTGGTCAACGACATCCTGTACGCCGTCCTCGCCCGGGAGCTCAATGGCGCCCGGCTGGTCCCGGGGCGGCACCGGACCGTGACCGGGCTGGAGCACGTCGACAAGGTGGTCGGCGTCGACCAGTCGCCGATCGGCCGCACGCCGCGGTCCAACCCGGCGACCTACACCAAGGTGTTCGACCGGATCCGGAGCCTGTTCGCCGAGACGACCGAGGCGAAGGTCCGGGGTTACCTGCCCGGCCGGTTCTCCTTCAACGTCAAGGGCGGCCGCTGCGAGAACTGCCAGGGCGACGGCACGATCAAGATCGAGATGAACTTCCTCCCGGACGTCTACGTCCCGTGCGAGGTGTGCCACGGCGCTCGCTACAACCGCGAGACCCTCGAGGTGCACTTCAAGGGCAAGACGATTGCCGACGTCCTGGACATGTCGATCGAGGAGGGTGCCGAGTTCTTCGAGGCGATCCCGGCGATCTCCCGGCACCTCACCACGCTGGTCGACGTCGGCCTCGGGTACGTCCGGCTCGGGCAGCCGGCGCCGACCCTGTCCGGCGGCGAGGCGCAGCGGGTCAAGCTCGCCTCCGAGCTGCAGAAGCGCTCGACCGGCCGGACCGTCTACATCCTCGACGAGCCGACCACCGGACTGCACTTCGAGGACATCCGCAAGTTGCTCGGCGTGCTGACCCGGCTGGTCGACGCCGGCAACACCGTGATCGTCATCGAGCACAACCTCGACGTCGTGAAGACCGCGGACTGGATCATCGACATGGGGCCGGAGGGCGGCTCGGGCGGCGGCCGGATCATCGCCGAGGGCTCGCCCGAGACGGTCGCGACGATCGCAGAGTCGCACACCGGCGGCTTCCTGCGCGACACCCTCGGTGACCGGGTTCGCCCGGTCCGGGCGCCGAGGAAGGCCCGCAAGCGAGCCTGAGCTCCGCCTGATCCCGGCTCACAGTGTCCGGAGCGCGGACTAGATTCGATCTCGTGGCAGACCCGGCGAGCTATCGACCCGCTCCCGGCTCGATCCCCGACTCACCCGGTGTCTACCGATTCCGCGACGAGCACGGCCGGGTCGTGTACGTCGGCAAGGCCAAGAGCCTGCGCAGCCGGTTGTCGTCGTACTTCCAGGACATCGCGAACCTGCACCCGCGGACCCAGCAGATGGTGCTGTCCGCAGCCGCGGTCGACTGGACCGTGGTCTCGACCGAGGTCGAGGCGCTGCAGCTGGAATACAACTGGATCAAGGAGTTCGACCCGCGCTTCAACGTGCGCTACCGCGACGACAAGTCCTATCCGTGGCTGGCCGTGACGCTCGACGAGGCCTACCCACGCGCGCAGGTGATGCGGGGCGCGAAACGCAAGGGCGTCAAGTACTTCGGGCCCTATGCCCATGCCTGGGCGATCCGCGACACCCTCGACACCCTGCTGCGGGTCTTCCCGATGCGGACCTGCAGCGCCGGGGTCTTCAAGCGGTCGGGTCAGGTCGGCCGGCCATGCCTGCTCGGCTACATCGGCAAGTGCTCGGCGCCGTGCGTCGGCCGGGTCGACGAGGCCGAGCACCGCGCGATCGTCGAGGACTTCGTCGACTTCATGTCCGGGCAGACCCAGAAGTTCATCAAGCGGCTCGAGCGCGAGATGCGGGCCGCCTCGCGCGACCAGGAGTACGAGCGGGCCGCCCGGCTGCGTGACGACATCGGTGCGCTGACCCGGGCGATGGAGAAGCAGGCCGTGGTGCTCGGCGACGGCACGGACGCGGACGTGGTCGCCTTCGCCCAGGACGAGCTCGAGGCCGCCGTTCAGGTGTTCTACGTGCGCGGCGGGCGGGTGCGCGGGCAGCGCGGCTGGGTGGTCGACAAGGTGGGCGATGTGCGCACCGGTGACCTCGTCGAGCAGTTTCTCACCCAGACCTATCTCGACAGCGCGTCCCTCGACAGCGAGGTGCCCCGCGAGGTGCTGGTGCCCGAGCTGCCGGACGATCCCGACGTGGTCACCGAGCTGCTCGAGCTGGTCCGTGGCGCCCGGGTGTCGCTGCGGGTCCCGCAACGCGGTGACAAGAGGGCGTTGCTGGAGACCGTCGAACGCAATGCGGCCGAGTCGTTCGCGCGGCACAAGCTCAAGCGCTCGTCCGACCTGACCGCGCGGTCGCTCGCGTTGCAGGAGCTGCAGGTGTCGCTGTCGCTGCCGACCGCGCCGCTGCGGATCGAGTGCTACGACGTCTCCAACCTGCAGGGCACCGAGGTGGTCGCGTCGATGGTGGTCTTCGAGGACGGCCTGGCGCGCAAGAGCGAATACCGGCGGTTCGCGATCAAGTGGGTCGAGGGTCAGGACGACGTCGCCTCGATCCACGAGGTGATCAGCCGGCGGTTCCGGCGCTACCTGGAGGAACGCAGTGAGACCGGCGAGGCCGGCGTCGACGACAGCGACGAGGAGGTCGGCCCGTCGCCGATCGACCCGGTGACCGGGCGGCCGCGCAAGTTCGCCTACCCGCCGCAGCTGGTCGTCGTCGACGGCGGCCCGCCGCAGGTCGCGGCCGCCGCTGCCGCGATGCGCGAGCTCGGCGTCGACGACGTCGCGCTGTGCGGTCTGGCGAAACGGCTCGAGGAGGTCTGGCTGCCGGGCGACGCCGACCCGGTGATTCTGCCGCGCACCAGCGAGGCGCTCTACCTGCTGCAGCGGATTCGCGATGAAGCCCACCGCTTCGCGATCACCTATCACCGGCAGAAGCGTTCGGTGTCGATGACGCAGAGTCAGCTCGATGGCGTGCCGGGGCTCGGGGAGACCCGCCGCAAGGCCTTGTTGCGCCACTTCGGGTCGGTGAAGCGGTTGCGCGCCGCGACGGTCGAGGAGATCGCCGAGGTGCCGGGGGTCGGCCGCCGTACTGCGATCGCGGTGCATGACGCGCTCGCGGCAACGGCCGCGCCGGCGCCCGGTGTCGACCCCACCACCGGCGAGATCGTCGAGTCCCGCGACACCACCGTTGCCGAAGTGGCAGGCTCTGGGGTGAGCCCATGACCAGCAACCCGTCGACCCCATCCGCTGCGCCGCTCGAGCTCGCCGTCATCACCGGCCTGTCCGGTGCCGGACGGAGCACCGCGGCGAAGTGTCTCGAGGACCTCGGTTGGTACGTCGTCGACAACCTGCCACCGGCGCTGATCTCGTCGGTCGTCGATCTAGCCGCTCGCTCGCACGGCGAGGTGGACCGGATCGCGGTGGTCGTCGACGTCCGCAGTCGCGCGTTCAGCTCTGATCTGCGCGAGGCGCTCGACAGCATGACCCGGACCGGCCATCAGACCAGGGTGTTGTTCCTCGAGGCGCCGGACGAGGTGCTGGTCCGGCGGTTCGACGGGGTACGCCGGCCACACCCGCTGCAGGCCGAAGGCCGGCTGGTCGACGGCATTGCGCAGGAACGCGAGCTGCTCCGCGAGCTGCGCAGCGAAGCCGATCTCGTGATCGACACCAGCGAGCTCAACGTGCATGAGCTGCGGGCGCGGATCGCGGCCGCGTTCGAGGCCGAGTCCGCCGACATGCTGCACCTGACGATGGTGTCCTTCGGCTATAAGTACGGCCTGCCGGTCGACGCCGATGTCGTGATCGACTGCCGACTCCTGCCGAACCCGCACTGGATACCGGACCTGCGACCGCTCACCGGCGAGGATGCGGCGGTCCGCGACTACGTGCTGTCCCAGCCGGGTGCGGCGGAGTTCATCGACGCGGCACTGGCGCTCCTCCGCCGGTACGAGCAGGGGTATGTCGGCGAAGGAAAGCACTACGCCACAATTGCAGTCGGGTGCACGGGTGGGCGGCACCGTAGCGTGGCCGTCTCAGGCGAGCTCGCGCGGCTAATGCGAGAGGACGGCATCGAGATTCAGTTGTCGCATCGAGACATGGACCACGAGTCATGACCCTTGGCGGTTGTGCGTCCGTTCGCCGCCGAGTCGCCGGAGCGACGAGGTGAGCGCGGCGGGTGGTCCGAAGGTCGTTGCCTTCGGCGGCGGTCACGGGCTGTCGGCTTCGCTCGCCGCGCTGCGGCAGGTCACCTCAAACCTGACCGCGATCGTGACCGTGGCCGACGACGGCGGTTCGAGTGGGGTGATCCGCACCGAGCTCGACGCGCTCCCGCCGGGTGACCTCCGGATGGCGTTGGCGGCACTGGCGGGTGACGACGACGGCTCGCAGTTGTGGGCCGAGGTCTGCCAGCACCGGTTCGGCGGCCAGGGCACGCTGGCCGGTCATCCGGTCGGCAACCTGCTGCTGGCCGGCCTCAATGCGGTCACCGGCGATCCAGTGACGAGTCTGGAGATGGTCGGCCGACTGCTTGGCGCGGTCGGCCGGGTGCTTCCCCTGTCGGTGCAGTCGATCGACATCGTGGCCGAGGTGATCGGCCTCGATCCGGCCGACCCGGGCGCGGTGCGCGAGGTCCGCGGTCAGGTCGCGGTGGCCACGACGCCGGGGCAGGTCGTCGGCGTCCGGCTGCATCCGGCGTCGGTCGACGCATGCCCGCAAGCGGTCGATGCGGTCCTCGACGCGGACTGGGTGGTGTTCGGGCCGGGCTCGTGGTTCACCAGCGTGATCCCGCACCTGCTGGTGCCGGACATGGCGAAGGCGTTGGCGATGACGACGGCCCGGCGGATCGTGACCCTGAACATGTCCGCCCAGGATGGCGAGACCGAGGGCTTCTCTCCGGAGACCCACCTCGAGGTGCTCGGCGCGCATGCGCCGGAGCTGCATGTGGACGTCGTGCTTGCCGCCCGTCGAGCGCTCGAGAGCGGGTACGCCTCGCTGCAGGGCGCGGCCGAGAGCCTCGGGGCCGAGTTGGTGGTCGCGCACCTGGGCAACGATCAGTCGATCCCCACCCACGATCCGCAACGGCTGGCCACGGCGTACGAATCGATCTTCACCAACACCGCAATCAAAGGGGACTCCGCATGGCGATGACGGCAGCGGTCAAGGACGAGCTCGCCAGGGTGGTCGTCACCAAGCCGTGTTGCCGCAAGGCCGAGATCGCCACGATGTTGCGCTTCGCGGGCGGGCTGCACCTGGTCGGCAAGGGCCAGCTCGTGATCGAGGCGGACCTCGACACCGGAGCGACCGCCCGGCGGCTGCGCAAGAACCTGGCCGAGGTCTACGGCCACTCCTCGGAGCTGGCGGTGGTCTCGGCGGGCGGGCTCCGAAAAGGGTCTCGCTACCTGGTCCGGGTGACCAAGGACGGGCATGCACTGGCCCGCCAGACCGGTCTGGTCGACGGCAACGGCCGGCCGGTCCGGGGACTTCCGCCGCAGGTCGTGTCGGGCGCCCTGTGCGACGCGGCGGCGGCCTGGCGCGGGGCGTTCCTCGCGCACGGCTCGCTGACCGAGCCCGGTCGGTCGTCCTCGCTGGAGATCACCTGCCCCGGGCCGGAGTCGGCGCTGGCACTGGTCGGTGCCGCGCGGCGGCTGGGGGTCTCGGCCAAGGCGCGCGAGGTGCGCGGGGTCGATCGGGTGGTCATCCGCGACGGCGATGCGATCAGCGTGATGCTCACCAAGCTCGGGGCGCACGACAGCGTCCTGGCCTGGGAGGAGCGGCGGATGCGCCGCGAGGTACGCGCGACCGCAAATCGGCTGGCCAACTTCGACGACGCCAACCTTCGTCGCTCGGCCCGGGCCGCGGTCGCGGCCGGCGCGCGGGTGGCGCGGGCGATGGAGATCCTCGGCGACGACGCCCCGGAGCACCTGTTGTCGGCCGGCCGGCTCCGGCTCGACCACGCGAACGCTTCACTCGAGGAGCTCGGCGCGCTGGCCGACCCCGCGCTGACCAAGGACGCGATCGCGGGCCGGATCCGGCGGCTGCTCGCGATGGCCGACGCCCGCGCCGACGAGCTCGGCGTCCCCAACACCGAGGCGTCCCTGACCCCGGAGATGCTCGCCGACGCCCAGTGACCTCCACGAGCGCGACCAGGACAGCCACTTCGGCGCCCTCTTCAAACTCATGGCGACATCGGGGTGCTCTTCGACCCCTCATCGACCCTCGCGACTGACGGACGTCAGTGGCGGCGGTTGATCCGTCATTCCCTCACGCCAGAAGGCTGGGTGGGAGATGATGCTCGCCATGCGCCTCATTCGCCTGATGACCCTCTGCGCCGCCGTCGCGCTGGCGCTGGTCGGGGTGGCCGGCCCGGCGGCCGGCGGGCCTGCGGCGCGACACGGCGTTCGGGTCAGCTCGCGAGCGGCGCGGCCCGGTGTCGCCCGGCTTCGAGCCATCGACGCGGCAGCGATGTCCGACGCGCTGGTCGCAGCGCGTACGACGGGCCTGGCCCGGCAGCGCGCGATCGCCGCCGCGGTCGCGGCCGCCGCGCCATTGATCCCGACTCCAGGCTCGCTCGCGGGACTTGTCTCGGACTGCTCGTTCGATGCCGAGAGTGGGGAGTCCTCCGGCTCGGGCGGCGGTGTGGCCACCGATGGCGCGTCGTCATCGACCGGGACCACCGAGCTGGGGGAGATCATCCCGGCCGGGCACCTGACCGGAAGGTCCGACGCCGACGTCCTCGACTACCGGCTCGGTCACAAGAGCGGCGTGTTCAGCGCCGGTGTGACGGCGCGGTCCGCCAGGACCGGCGCGGCGATCTGGTCACGAACGATCGTGGGCGTGAAGGGCGACTTCCCGTTTCCATTCCCTGAGGTCGACCACATTGGTGCATCGCGTGAGCCCGGCGTACTGCTCATCAACCAGTCCGAGCCGCTGTTCGCCAGTGGTACCCATCCGGTGACGCTCACCGTCACGGCGGTCACCGGTGCGGGTGTGACGCTGTGGACCAAGACCCTGACCGGCAGCATCACGCTGAACAAGTCGGGGGAGACGCTCACGGACGTTCCCGTCCTGGCGGGTGACATCCACGATCGTGCGGGTGCCGGACATGACCTGCTCGTGGAGGTGGTCAATGGCACGGTGAGCTTCACGACCTTCACTGAGTCCGGCAGCGGGCAGCCTGCGGTGCTGTCCGCGGCTGATGGCACCGTCAGCTCTCTAGGCCCGCTCGCCACCTCAGCGAGCGCGGTACCCGAGGCGGCGCCCGCACCCGACCTGAACCGCGACGGTCTCGACGACATCACCATCAGCGTCCCCGGCTCGCATGGCACCGGTCATGTCGTTGCCGAGCAGGGAGATACCGGTGCCGTCATCTGGACATCGAGCAACGTGCCGGTGCGAGACGGCGCCGACGTCGAGCCGATCGGCTTCGTCAGCCATGCGCGCACCCAGGACCTCATCGTGAGCAACGAACCCACCACGTTCCCGCCACCAGGGTCGGACGACTCCGAGCTCAACAGCATCTCGCTGGTCAACGGCACCACCGGCCAACTGCTGTGGACACATCGCGCCGTCTGCGCCTTCGACATCGGACGGGCCGGAGTGCACCTACGCCGGGCAGTCGGGCTCGTGACCGACGCCGGCGACAAGGCGTCGCCGACGTCCTCGACATCGCGAGTGACGATGGCCGTCCGGGCCGCTCACGGCAGCGTGATCGTCCGGCGTACGGTCAGGGTCACCGCGACGGTCAAGCGGGCCAAGCGCTCGGCATCCTCGATCATCGACATCACGCCCTTCGGGGACATCCAGCCCGACCAGGCCGCCGATCTGCTGGTGAAGGTGTCGGCGACCGTCGGATCGACGACTGTCCACAAGACGGTCATCCTTTCCGGCCGCGACGGCGCGGAGGTCGACGCGGTCAACGGCATGCCCACCGACGGCAGCCTGCAGCGCGGCGCTGGGACCGATCTCGTGAAGGCGACGAAGGGAAGCACGTCAGCCCTTCCGGCGATGATCGCCGGGTACGACGCCGCAACCGGCACGCAGTTCTACCGCCGCAGCATCGCGCGGACCCGCGGGCTGCGCAGCCTGCTCGCATACGGCATCAGGGTGACGGGACACCACTGCAGTGACCTGGTCGTCAACGCGGTCGGCACCACCGGCACGTTCATCGGGTTGCTCGACGCGAAGGGCGACCCGCTGTGGACGCTACGGGCCGGCCCCGGCCGGATCACCGGCGGGCACGTGATCCTCGCGAAGGCACCGAAGGCGTACTGCGTGGCCTGACCGCCGCGCAGTCACACGACCCCTCCCAGGACCATTGGTCGTGACGGTGGCTTAGCGGCTGACCAGGGTCGGTGCGCTGGTGTCGACCGGCAGTGCGAGTCGCTGGACCCTGACCAGCAGTCCGGTCGCGTCGTACGGCCCGAACGTCTCGCCCTGGTAGTTGATCGTGTACGTCGCGCCCCAGCGGGTGTGCACGGTGAGCCGGGCGATGCCGCCGTGCAGGTAGGAGTGAACCAGGGGAGTGCTCGCGCTCAGCCAACCCGAGGCGGAGCCGTCGCCCCAGTGCCAGTCGGTCCGGGTGGCGTCGAGCGTGATCGTCTCGGTGACCTCGCCGCTGCCGAACGGCACCGGGGTCAGCGAGCCCGGGACGCTCGCGGTGAAGGATGTGGCGAGGCCGGCGAGGGTCGCGCCGGGCGGGCTGGTCGAGATGGCGAGGTCGGGCGGGGTCACGTCCTTCAGATATCGCTCGACGTCGCCGAACGCCTCGGTCCCGACCGGCACCGGTTGTTGGGG
>CAYNDD010000020.1:0-22983 GCA_964395425.1 uncultured Frankiaceae bacterium | reverse complement strand
TCGCCGATCTCGGGACGCCCGCGCACCGGCTCCTCGAGCTGTGCGCCGAGGAAGGCCAGTTGCCCGCCGACGTCATTACGACGCTCTGCGAGGCGGCCGGCTGCCTCGACGTCCTGGAGAAGCTTCGCGGCGTGTGAGTGCCGTCGAGACGTCCGGGTGACTGGCGACGAGACGTCGATGCGCTTGGCGCTCGACGAGGCCCGGCAGGCGGAGGCCGCGGGCGAGGTCCCGATCGGTGCGGTCGTCGTCGACGCCGCGGGCGAGGTCATCGGCGCGGGTCACAACCAGCGCGAGTCGAGGTCGGACCCGACCGCGCACGCGGAGGTGCTGGCGATCCGCGCGGCCGGCGAACGGCTCGGCACCTGGCGACTCGAGGGCGCCACCCTGTTCGTGACGTTGGAGCCCTGCACGATGTGCGCTGGTGCGATCGTGCTCGCCCGCCTCGACCGGCTCGTGTACGGCGCGATCGATCCCAAGGCCGGCGCGGTCGGATCGCTGTGGGACGTGGTCCGCGACCGGCGGCTTAACCACCGGCCGGAAGTCGTGGGCGGCGTACTCGACGTGGAGTGCGGCGAGCTGTTGCGCTCCTGGTTCGACGCCAAGCGGGCCTAGCCCTCGGCTAGGCTCGACGCCGGTGGAGTGTCCGAGCGGTCGAAGGAGCACGCCTCGAAAGCGTGTGAGGGGGCAACTCCTCCGTGGGTTCAAATCCCACCTCCACCGCCAAAGACGCAGGTCGTTGACCTGCGGTTTTACCTTGTAGCCCACGATCAAGAACGCCGCTTGGTCACGAAAGTGGGCATGGAATGGTCGTGATCTTGGAGGGTCGAGGCGCATCTCTGGGATAGCCGATCTCGACACCAGTTGTTCGTGGAGTGCTCACGTTTTGTTCAACTTCTGTCCCCCGCTTCTCGTCGTGCATCGGGTGTGGTGGTAGGAGCCGATCGGCAAGTGCGTGATTGCTTGCTGCCTTCGAGGAGGGTGACGTGACGCCGCCGCCGTCCGAGACGAGGAGGACGATCACTTGCCACGTAGCCGCTTACAAGTACGGGTTCGCGAGCGGCACGGTGACCGCCAAGGGCGTCACCGTCAACTAGGCAACGAGGCGCTCTGCCAGTCGTTGCTGCTTCTTGGCCACCGCCCGCAGAGTGTCCGAGGGAAGCGTTTGTGATGCGACGAATGTCGGTTCGAGGTTGCGTGGCGTTGGTGTCGGTCGTGCTAGCGGTCGCGACGACTGCGATCGTGACTGGAGGGGCGGCGACGGCTGCATCAGTTGCTGCCGCAACGCCGGTGGCGACGAGGCTCACCCTGTCGGTGTCGCCGGTAAGTCCGCAGCCGTTCAACACGTCGCTGCTGATCGAGGTGGCGATCGCGCCATCTGATGCGGTGGGTACCGTCGCGCTCTATGACGGGTCAACGCTCTTGGGTAGCGGCGCCCATTACGAGATCCTGTGGAGCTATTCGACGTCGGCCTTCGCGGTCGGCACCCACAATCTCAAAGCCACGTTCACGCCGGATTCGCCGTCAACCCATGGCGCCGCGACCGCGACCTTGACGGATGTGATCACCGGCAGCCAACCATCGCCGACACCGACACCGACACCGACTCCGACACCGACTCCGACTCCGACACCGACACCGACACCGACACCGACGCCCTCAACGACTCCGACCACCGGCTGCAGCCTGTCCGCCGAGTTGGTGCCGAGTTGCGGGGTGTTGTTCGGGGCATACCCAACAAGCTTCGGCGGTGCCAACATCGACGCCGCCTTCACCAACTTCAACGCCGATAGCGGCGGCACGATCTCGCTTGGTCATGACTACCTGCGGCCGGGCGCAACCCTGTCCAAGGGTGATGTCGCGCTCGCGAAGACCCCGGGCGCGTTGCTGTTGGTCAATTGGAAACCGTCGAACAGCTGGGCTAGTGCTGACGGCGGCGATGCAAGTGTCAACGCCCAGATCGATGCGATGGCCAACAGCGTGAAGGCGCTGGGCCCTATCAAGATCATGATGACGATCTTTCATGAGCCCGAGAATGACGTCAGCAGCGGCGCGACGGCATGTCCGAACTCGATCTATCAAGGCAGCGCGGGTACTCCTGCGCAGTATCGCGCTATGTGGGCGAACGTCGAGGCCCGTTTCGCGGCGTTGGGTGTGACCAACGTGGTGTGGGCGATGGATTACATGGGCTTCAGCGGCTGGAACTGCATGCTCGACGACCTGTGGCCGGGCAACTCCCTCGTCGACTGGATCCTTTGGGATCCGTACGTGTCGACGGCGACAGACTTTTCGCAATCGGCCGGCGCCTTGTACCAGGAGCTGACAACGCTCTCTGATGCCACCCATAACTACCTGTCGAAGCCATGGGGGCTGGCGGAGTTCGGGGACGGCTCGAGCAGTAATGCCAACCAGGAGAACTTCTACTCCACCGTCGCCCAAAGCCTGGACAGCAGCCAGTTCCCCAGGTTCAAGTTGCTGTCGTTGTTTGACGCGGGCGCATACCGCGTCGCCTATGACGAGGCCGGCACCTTGGACAGCAAGGAGCTCGCCGACCTCAAGGTCCTTAGCCAGGACCCGGGGATCGTTGCCGGCCGCGCTTCGGTTGCTGGCGGCTGATCGGCGCTTCAGCGCCGGCTCGCCTAGGTCCGGTGCCCCATCAACCAACGAACCAGCGCGAATATCTAGCCTCGTGCCGGGAAGGCATTGGTCAAGCCAGCGGCCGAGCCTGGCTTGGATGACGATTCGACGTTCGCCGCCGTCCAATGATCTCCTGTTGATTACCAACAAGATCCGCACCAATCGGGTTAGGACGGCACCGCGGGTGACGCCCGGTTCGGCTCTGTGCGCGAGATCACCGCCGACGGCACGAAAGCCTCGACGTGTCCGATTCCAACGACAACGTGTATCGGCAACTTCCCCCCGGCGTGCCGTTGTCGATATCCCTTCACCTGGCGACGACTCGACCACCGAGACGCAGATCCAGGCCTAATCCAGCGGACTGCGGGGAATGTTTGCCGGAAGCGCGAGCGGACGGGCGTGAGTCGAATAAGTGCGGTGAACCCCACCATGACGGCAGTGAGAATGAAGGTGTTGGCCAGGATCCAGGACAGCGCGGGCGAGAACGGGGGTAACGCCCTGCTGAGGTCGCTCGGCGCCTCTACCGGACCGACGACAAAGATCGCCGATGCGACCGCGATCATGCGACGCTCATGAGAGCTCCGGACTGTCCCTGCGAGGCCTCCCAGGCAGGGGAGCACCAAAACCCAGTGGTGCACCCAGGACACGGGTGAAATCAGGCACCCGAGGACCCCGACCACGCCAGCGGCTAGACCCTCGCGACCCGCCCTGCCCGCGGCCACCGCGAGATATAGGCCGGCGAGCACCGTTGGGACAACGACGATCAACCACGCGAGCGTGCTGTCGGAACCGCGCAGAACCAGCCCGTGCAGTGACTGATCGGACACCCGAGCCAGGTCACCGATCCCGGAGCCTGTGAATACCTCCTTGGTCCAGAAACGGAACGAGTCTTGAGGGAGCACGAGTGCCGCAACGGCAGTGGCGGCGAGAAAGGCGCCGGATGCACGCAGGGCATCTCGAGTTCGGCCTCGCAACGCGAGGTAGACGATAAACAAAGCGGGTGTCAGCTTGATGGCGGCGGCTAAGCCGACGAGTGCGCCTCTCCACCGCGGTGATGTCACGTTCAGTACGTCGGCGAGCACGAGCGCCATTAGCACCAGGTTGATCTGACCGTTCCACAGCGTCTCGCGAACTGGGCTGGAAGCGGCTAGCGCGACGATCAGCAGAGCTGCGGTTGGTCCCGGCTTGTGCAGCAGGTCGCGGCAGCTCCAATGCATGACGAGCGCGAGCGCGATCAGCGAACCAGCGGTGGCCACCACGGTGACGATTGGCAGCGACACAGCCGCCATCGGTGAGAAGACCAAGGCAGCGAACGGCGGGTACGTGAACCCGTACCGCCCGATCCGAAGCGCGTACAGCGGATCGGCGTGCAGGACGGCTGTACCTCCGTCGCGGTAGACCGCGAGGTCCAGGGGGTACTTGCCGCCCGCCAGCACGAGGCAAGGGACGACCACCCCCAGGCCGAGCAGCAGAAGGCGGCGCGGTCGAAGGAGTGCCACGACGGTGAGCCTGCAGCGCTGATGTCGTGGTCGTGTCCCGATGACGTCCCGAGCTCATGACGGTTTGGCACGGGTCGCCCGATCCAGCGCGTTGACCCACGGGCGACCGTGATACTGCAAAGACCACGCACCGCACGCCGATCGAGGAGTCGTATGCCCCACATCATCATCGTGGAGGACGACCCTGCCGTCGGTGAGTCGCTGCGCCTGGCCCTCTCAGCGTTAGGACACACCGCCTGCACCGCTGCGTCGGCCGAGGAAGCGCTCGCGCTGATCGACAGCACGCCCTTTGACCTCGCCGTGGTTGACGTCATGTTGCCTGGCATGGACGGCTTCGAGCTGTGCAGACGGGTAAGCGCGACCAGGTCGCTTCCGCTCCTGCTCCTGACCGCCCGCAGCGACCCGATCGACATCGTGGTGGGTCTTGAGTGCGGTGCCGATGACTACGTGACAAAACCGGTGGAACCACGAGTTCTCGACGCACGCATCAAGGCCGTGCTGCGTCGAAGTGCTCCCATCACAGGAGGCGAGCGGGTGGAAAGACTCGGGGGGCTCGTGGTCGACGAAGCCGCCATGAGGATCACCAAGGACGGGTCGGAGGTCAGTCTTACGCCGACCGAGCTGCGCCTTCTCCTCGAGCTCGTGCACCATGCCGGGCAGGCACTGTCCCGGCGTACCCTGCTCGAACAGGTCTGGGACTACGGCTACGTCGGCGATGCCCGACTCGTGGACGCGTGCGTGCAGCGGCTGCGCTCCAAGATTGAGGACGACCCGACCAATCCCACGCTGATCCGGACCGTCCGCGGCATCGGCTACCGACTCGAGCGACCGTGACCGGCCGACGCGGCCGAACAATCGTGGTAGGGGCGCTTCTGACCCTGTTGGCGATTGTCGCTGCTCTGGTCAGGTACTGGTCGCAGCACGATGGCAGCCTGCTTCTCCGCTCCGCGCTCCTGGTCATCGCAGTGGCCGCCATCCTGGACCAGGTCCTGCTTCGGACGGTAACTCGACCCGTGGCGAAGGTGATGCTGGCCGCTCAACGCTTCGGCCACGGCCATCTCGAGGAACGCATCCCCGTCCGGACGGCCTCACCCTTCGGTGACCTCGCCGCGTCCTTCAACGCCATGGCAGATCAGCTGTCGGACACACTGCAGGACCTGCATGAGTCACAAACCCTGCAACACCGCTTCGTCGCGGACGTGTCCCACGAGTTGCGCACCCCGTTGGCTGCGATGCTTGCCGCCAACGACGGACTTGACAGTGTCGACGGACCGACCCGAGACCGCTCCGTCGAGCTGCTCCGCGAGCAGACGCGCAGGTTGGCCACCCTCGTCGACGACCTGCTGGAAATGTCTCGCTTCGACGCAGGACAAGCCGGCACGCTCACTGAACACCTTGACCTGGCCGCCCTCGCTGACGATGTCCTGCGCACGGTCGCGCTGGGGCTGGACGCACGCGTCACCGCAATTGGCGACACCACGGCCGACGTCGATGTGCGCCGCATCCACACTGTGTTGCGGAACCTCGTCACCAATGCGTTTGAGCACGGCGAGCCGCCCGTAGACGTGATCATCGACGGCCGGGATCCCGACACCCTGATCATGACGGTCGCAGACGACGGCCCAGGCGTCCCGGATCCCCTCCGAGCGGCGATCTTCGATCGCTTCGTCCGCGCCGACGCCGCCCGCACTACCAGTCGCACTCACAGCGGCCTGGGCCTGGCCATCGCCTTGGAGAATGCCCGACTCCACGGAGCAACCTTGACGCTCGCGGCGTCCGGGAGGACTGCGTTCACCCTGGAGCTTCCTCGGTCTAACCTCGTGCCGTGAAGGGATTGGTCAAGGCAGCCGCCGAGCCTGGCTTGGTGTGGTCGGACGTGCCGGTCCCCGAGTTCGGCCGTGACGACGTACTGATCAGAGTGCTTCGCACCGGTGTCTGCGGGACCGATCTGCACATCTACTCCTGGGATCCCTGGGCACAGTCGCATGTCCCCGTCCCGCTCGTGGTCGGCCACGAGTTCGTCGGGGTCATCGCCGAGATCGGGAACGACGTGCACGACCTCGCCGTGGGGGACCTGGTCAGCGGCGAGGGGCACCTGGTGTGCGGGCGCTGCCGCAACTGCATGGCCGGACGTCGGGTGGAATGCGCGCGGACCAAAGCGGTCGGCGTCAACCACCCCGGGTGCTTCGCCGAGTACATAGCGCTACCAGCGACCAATGTCTGGCGGCACCACGACGACATCGACCTCGACGTCGCGGCGATCTTCGACCCGTTCGGCAACGCGGTGCACACCGCGCTCGCCTTTCCGGTGCTGGGGGAGGACGTGCTCATCACCGGAGCCGGACCGATCGGCCTCATGGCCGCGCTCGTCGCCCGCCACGCCGGTGCGCGATTCGTCGTCATCACCGACGTCTCGGACTACCGCCTCGATCTGGCCCGGCAACTTGGCGTGAGCCGGGCTGTCGATGTGCGCACCGAAACGTTGGACACGACGATGCGTTCCCTCGGCATGACCGAAGGCTTCGATGTCGGTCTGGAGATGTCCGGGCGCCCGGAGGCGCTTCGCTCGATGCTGGCGAGCATGCGCCACGGCGGATCGATCGCCATGCTCGGCTTGCCCACCGAAGACTTCGGCATCGACTGGAACTATCTCGTCCTCAACATGATCACCATTCGAGGCATCTACGGCCGGCGCATGTTCGAGACGTGGTACGAGATGGGCGTCCTGACCCAGTCCGGCCTCGACATCTCCCCGGTCATCACGCACCGGTTCGCGGCGGCCGATTTCGAGGCGGCGTTCAGCGTTGTCGGTGGTGGGCAGTGCGGCAAAGTCATCCTCGAATGGAGCGACCGTTGACAGGAGGCGCACATGGTCTTCACGACTGTCCGTGAAGAACTGCGAACGACCTTGGGAGAGATCCGGGACGCCGGTCTCTACAAGACCGAGCGCGTCATCGACACGCCCCAACGCGCCGACATCCGGGTCGGCAGCGCCGAGGTGCTGAACCTCTGCGCCAACAACTACCTCGGCCTGGCCGACCATCCAGACGTCCTCGCCGCGGCCCGCGACGCCCTGGACCGTTGGGGCTACGGAATGGCGAGCGTGCGCTTCATCTGCGGGACGCAGGAAGTGCACAAGGAGCTCGAACGTCGGCTGTCGCGGTTCCTCGGCAGCGAGGACACGATCCTCTACTCGTCCTGCTTCGACGCCAACGGCGGACTGTTCGAGACACTGCTCGACGAGAGCGACGCCGTGATCAGCGACGAGCTGAACCACGCGTCAATCATCGACGGAATCAGACTGTCCAAGGCGCAGCGCTACCGCTATCGAAACCGCGACATGGCGGACCTCGAGGAGCAGCTTCAGGCGGCCCGTGGAGCCCGGCGTCGACTGATCGCGACCGACGGCGTGTTCTCGATGGATGGGTACGTCGCGCCGCTGGCGGACATCTGCGACCTGGCCGAGAAGCACGACGCGATGGTCATGGTCGACGACTCACATGCCATCGGCTTCGTCGGCGAGCGGGGACGCGGCACCCCCGATCTGCAGGGCGTCACGGACCGAGTCGACATCGTCACCGGCACGCTCGGCAAGGCGCTCGGCGGCGCGAGCGGCGGCTTCGTCGCGGCACGGCAGGAGATCGTCGAGCTGCTGCGCCAGCGTTCGCGGCCGTACCTGTTCTCCAACTCGGTCGCCCCGCCCATCGTCGCCGCGTCGCTCGCAGTGCTCGACCTGTTGGAGGGCAGCGACGACCTGCGCAAGAAGCTGCGCGACAACACGGCATGGTTCCGCGGACGGATGACGGAGCTCGGCTTCGACATGCTCCCCGGCGACCATCCGATCGTCCCGGTGATGATCGGCGACGCCGCGCTCGCCACGCGGACGGCCGATCTTCTCCTCGAACACGGTGTGTATGTGATCGGGTTCAGCTATCCCGTCGTACCGATGGGCAAGGCACGCATTCGCACGCAGGTGTCGGCGGCACATACCCGGGCCGACCTCGAACGTGCAGTCGCCGCATTCGAGGCCGTGCGCTCCGAGCTGGGTTGACCCTCGCCTGGCCCCGGCAACTGGTGACCAGTTGCCGCCCGGTAGGTGACCTTGGTCCCTAGGGTCGAGCGCCGGCGATGCTGGATCTTGGGGGATGGTCGGCTGGCGACCCCTGGTGACGGAGGCGATGCGGTGTCCGCGACGAGTGTGTCCCCAACCCTGCGCCCGATCGAGGCGGTGGCCTCCGACCTGGGGCTGTCCGCCGATGACATCAGCGTGCACGGGCGGTACCGCGCACGGGTGCATCTCGATCTGCCGCACTCGGATCGACGTGGCCGTTACGTGCTGGTCACCGCATCCACGCCGACCGCATCGGGGAGCGGCAAGACCGTGTCGGCGATCGGACTCGGCATGGGCTTGCGGCAGCTGGGACACCGCAGCGTCGTGACACTTCGGGAGTCGGCCGTCGGGCCTACCTTCGGGATGAAGGGCGGCGGTGCTGGTGGTGGCGCCGCGCAGGTGTTGCCGCTCGAGGAATGCCTGCTACGCCTCACCGACACTCCGGCAGTCACCGCAGCACACAACTTGCTGGCCGCGGTCGTCGACGACACGCTGCACCGCGGCACCGGCATCGACCCGGCTGCCGTCACCTGGCGCCGCGTCCTCGACGTCGATGACCGCGCCCTGCGGCAGATCGTGGTCGGGCTCGGCGGAGCGGCCAACGGGCCGTTGCGCGAGACCGGCTTCGACATCACCGCCTCCAGCGAGGTGATGGCTCTGCTCGCGCTCAGCCGCGATCCTGCCGACCTGCGCGACCGGCTGAACGCCCTCGTGATCGGCTGGGACCGCGAGGACAAGCCCGTCACGGCGGGCCGGCTCGGCGCCGCTGGGGCGATGGCCGTATTGCTGAGCGACTCCCTTCAACCGAACCTCATGCAGACCACCGAGGGGACCCCGGTCGTCGTGCACACCGGCCCGTTCGGCAACCTGGCCGCAGGCAACTCGTCAGTCATTGGCGACCGGTTGCTGTTGCCGAGGACGGACTACCTCGTCACCGAGGCCGGCTTCGCCGCAGACCTCGGCGCGGAGAAGTTCTTCGACATCAAGTGCCGCGCGTCAGGGCTCCAGCCGGACGCGGTCGTCGTGGTCACGAACATCCCGTCGTTGCGCGCGCACGGCGGTGGCGATCCAGGCGAAGCCGACGTAGCCGCAGTCGCAGCCGGCTGTGCGAACCTGCGCCATCACGTGCGGGTGTTGCTCCGGTACGGCCGCCCGGTGGTCGTTGCGATCAACACCTTCCCCGGTGACCAGCCCGACGAGACCGCTGTCGTGGGGGAGGCCGCGCTCGGTGCCGGCGCTGTTGCCGCCGTACCTCATCACGCGTTCGCCCGAGGCGGTGTCGGTTGCGAGGATCTCGCTGCCGCCGTGGTCGGCGCCTGCGACGGCGCTCCCACCTCGCCGATTCTTCCGGTCTACGCCCTCGAGGCGAGTTATGAGGACAAGGTGCACGCCATCGCGACCGGGGTGTATGGCGCTTCGGATGTGGCGTGGTCTGCGAGCGCGCGGCGCGACCTCTCCCGCTTCGTCAATGCCGGGTACGACGGCCTGCCCGTATGCATGGCCAAGACACCGCTGTCGCTGTCGCACGACCCGAAGCTGCTCGGCGCGCCGACCGGGTTCACCCTGCCGGTGCAGAGCGTCCGGCTAGCCGCAGGTGCCGGCTATCTGACCGTGCTGACCGGCGACATCATGACGATGCCTGGGTTACCTGCGCACCCGCGCCTGCTCGACATGGACGTCGACGCCAGCGGCGCCATCGTCGGCTTGGTTTGAGTTGGCGCCGGCATCCGGACTCCGCCCTCACCGTTACGCCGATTCGGGCCCAACGAGGTGTCTCTCCCCGTTCGATCCTCTAGTGGGTGAATCGGACGTCGGGCAGGACCCGGCGTAGCCAGGTGGGGCTGGCCCACGCGGCCCGGCCGGCGAGTCTGAGCAGGACGGGAAGTAGGAGCAGGCGGACGAGAGCGGCATCGAGGAGCACGGCGATCCCGAGGATGGCGCCCATCTCCTTCGGCGGCAGCGGACCGGAAAGAGCGAAAGTGAGGAAGACCGCGACCATGACGCCGGCGGCGGCGAAGATGACCCGTCCGGTGTGGGCCATTGCACCGACGATTGCCTCGCGCGGGTCGTTGCTGCGTTCCCAATGTTCTTTGGCGCTGGTGAGCAGGAACACGGTGTAGTCCATCGAGATCGCGAAGATCATCGCGAAGAAGAACACCGGTGCCCAGGCGTCGAGGAAGCCCTGTGTGGAGAAGCCGAGGAGCCCGGCGCCGTGTCCGTCTTGGAAGATCAGTCGCCCGACGCCGAATGCGGCGCCGACTGCGAGCAGGTTCGTGAGCACGCCAAGCGCCGCGGCTAGCGGTGCTTGCAACGCGATCAGGAGGAGAAGGAAGCCGAGCGCGAGTACGGCCCCGATCACCAGCGGTGTCTTGACCGCCAGCAGGTGTTGAAGGTCGTGGTTCTCCACTGCCGCTCCACCGACCAGGCTGGCGGCCGGAAGTTCGTTTCGAAGCCGGTCAATGGTGACGCCGAGGGCGGGGTCCGACGGTCCGACGGTGGGGACAGCCTGGATGAGCTGCCAGGTCCCGCTCGCTGACGGCATCGCCGGTATTGTGCTCGCGATGCCCGGATCGGTTCGCACGAGCCTCGCCGCGGCTGTCGCGTCGGCCGAGGGCGTGAGGATCTGGATGGTGCCGGGGGCACCAAGGCCGAAAGCGGCTTGAATCTGGTTGTAACCGACCCGGGCTGAGGCAGAGGTCGGGAGGACCTTGATGCTCGGCATGCCTGTACGCAGTCCGAGTACTGGTGCGGCCAGGGCGAGCAGCGCGATAAGCGCCGCGAGTCCGTAGCGGATCGGCCTGTCCCAAAGCCGCTCAGCCCACCGGGCGAATCGGGCCGAGCGGTGCTCGCCCGCATGGACCCAGGGCAGGGCAAGGGCGTCGACCTTGGCGTCGAGCCGAGCGAGCACGGCGGGCAGCAAGGTCAGGGTGGCCGCAAGCACGAAGATGACAGCGACCATGATCCCGAGCGCCATGGACCGGAAGGCGGGGGATGGCACGAGCATGACCGCGGAAAGCGAGATCAACACGGTGACACCGGAGAACAGGACGGCCTTGCCTGCCGTGTCCATGGTCTCGGCGACGGCGTGTGGGTCGTCCTCACCTCGCCCGAACCGGGCGCCGCGGAACCGTACGACGAGGAACAGCGCGTAGTCGATGCCGAGCGCGAGCGCGAACATCAGGGCGAAGTTCATCGCCCAGATCGAAATCGGGCTGATCTTGGTGCCGAGGTAGAGCGTGCCGGCGGCGCTGATCAGACCGACGATCGTGAGCATCAGCGGGAGGCCCGCCGCGATGAGTGAGCCGAAAGCGAGCACGAGGATCGCGAGCGTGACCGGCCAGCTGAGCAGCTCCGAGCGCATCATGGCTGAACGGTTGGCGGCGTTGAAATCGCTCCACAGCGCAGACGACCCGGTCAGGTTCACGCTCACGTCACGGGTGGAGAGCTGGTTGAGCGGCTCGGCGAGGGCATCGGCGGCGCGCACCATGGTGTTGGTGTCGGCGGCGGCGGCGGCCTGAATCACCGCCGTATGTTGGTCACTGCTGATCGACATCCCCGCGGCCGGCGCAACGACGGTGCTGACCCGCGGATCGGCGCGCAGCATGCTCTCGGCGCGGCTGAGCACTCCGGACATCGCCGGGCTGTTCACCGTGGCGGTGTCGGAATGGACCACGACTTGCAACGCGGAGCTCGACAGGCCCGAAAACTGCTGGTTGATCAGAGTTCGCGCGGCGACCGACTGGGAGCCGCTGGCCTCCCATCCGGCTCCGGCCAGCGAGTGCTCGACCCGAGGCGCGAAGAAGCCTAGGACCACGGCGACACCGACCCATGCCAGAAGGACGATCCGGAAGTGTCCTGAGGTCCACAGGCCGAGTCGACCTAGCGGACCATACGCCGGCTGGGTTCCGTCGTCCGATCGGTTGGGAGTGTCTGGGCGCTCGCCGGGCGCCGGTGTGGCTGCGGGCTGGTCAAGGTGGGTCGCCATGGCGGTCTCCAGCTACCTCGCGTCGAGGGGGCCGATGGGGAGGCTGGCCAAGGCGCGATTTAGCCGGGCGTTGGCGTCGTCGGCAACCGGTTGCAGCGCGGGAACACCGGTGAGTTCGACCATCACGGTGGGGTCCTGTGCCTCGACGGTGGTTACTCCGAGGGTCTGCGAGCCGCGTATCACCACGGTGCAGGGAAGGAGCAGTCCGACTGATCGATCGACCTGCAACGCCTGGTGCGCCAGCGACGGGTTGCAGACCCCGAGGATCCGGTAGTCCTCCATCTCCTCACCGAGCTTGTCCCGCAACGTCGCTTTGACGTCGATCTCGGTGAGGACACCGAAGCCTTCCGCGGCGAGCGCTTCCCGGACCAGGGTCTCGGTCGTCGGGAAGTCGCGAGGCACCTGGGCAGACAGGCAAGGGAGGCTCACGCGGCCGCTCCTGCCTGGCGCCGGGCGAGCTCGATCGTGACCGACGGCGGCTGGGCGAGGCTGTTATGGACCGTACAGTGCGAGGCGACTGCGAGCAGGCCGGCGCGTCGGTTCTCCGGCAAGGACGGCGGCGGGTCGATTCGAACGTCGATCCGGCCTACCCGGGCTGGGCGGTCCGCGGCGAAGCCCCAGTCCACCGCGACTGCCAGCCCGGTGGTGTCGAGGTCGTGGCGGGCGAGATAGCCCCGCGCGTAGTGCGCGACGCAGGTCGCCAGGCCGGCCACGAACAGCTCGGTCGGGGTCGGGCCTGCGTCGCCGCCACCTTCGGCGGTGGGCTGATCGACGACGACCGTGTGTCCTCGAATGTCGGCGCTGAACTGGTCGCCGCTGACGTGAACGACGCGGACAGAACTCATCATGGACTCCTCCGTAGAATACCCCAGGGGGTATTGCGATGAAACAACCATACCTCGGATCGCATCCCACTCCTTGGGACGGGTACCCTTACCCCTTGGGGTAGGGAGGAGCATGTCAATGAAGCTGGAGCAGGACGCGGCGGCGGACGTGGTGAGGCGGTTGCGACGGATCGAAGGTCAGGTCGCGGGCATCGCGCGGATGATCGAGGAAGGCCGCGACTGCGCGGAGGTCGTCACGCAGCTGGCTGCAGCCAGCAAGGCGCTCGACCGTGCCGGCTTCAAGTTGATCGCGACCGGCATGCGGCAGTGCATGACACCCACCGGCAAGGGTGAGGCGAAGCCGATGAGCACCGCCCAGATGGAGAAGCTGTTCCTGTCCCTCGCGTGACCTGAGTGCAGCAACCCGACCAAAGAATGTACGCGACGGGACCTTCGCCCCTGTCGTCGTACGCCGTCCGGCGGTTGCCTGAAGGTGTGCCACGGCAGATCGTGATCCTTGGCGGCGGGACGGGCGGCACCTTGGCCGCGAACCGACTGCGCCGCGCCTTCGATGAAGCCGAGGTGGGGATAACCGTCATCGATCAGGACGACCGTCACGTGTACCAGCCGGGCCTGTTGTTCGTGCCGTTCGGCTTGAGCGACGCCGAGGACATCGCGCGGCCCCGCGGCCGGCAGCTTCACCGGGGCATCACCTTCGTACGATCCGCCGTCGACCGCGTCGACCTGAGCGGCAACGTCGCCCACCTCACCGATGGATCGGCCCTCGCCTACGACGTCCTCATCGTGGCGTCCGGCGCTGTGCTGGTGCCCGAGGAGACCGAGGGCCTGACCGGCGCCGGGTGGACGGAGAAGGTCTTCACCTTCTACTCCCCCGAAGGCGCCACGGGCCTCGCGGCAGCGCTCGCCTCCTTCGACGGTGGCCGGGTCGTCGTCAACGTCATCGACCTCCCGATCAAGTGCCCAGTCGCACCGTTGGAGTTTTGCTTCCTTGCTGACTGGTACTTCCAGGAGCGCGGCATCCGTGACCGCGTCGAACTGAGCTACGTCACGCCACTCGACGGGGCGTTCACCAAGCCGGTCGCCTCGGCCCGCCTCGCCGGGATGCTGGCCGAGAAGGGAATCGAGCTGGTAACCGAGTTCAACACCGGTGAGGTCGACGGCGCCGGCGGTCGGCTCGTCTCCTACGACGGCCGGGAAGTCGGCTTCGACCTGGCGGTGGTGGTCCCCTTGCACAGTGGGGCGGAGTACATCGGCCGGTCGACTGGACTCGGCGACGAACTGAACTTCGTGCCCTGCGACGAGCACACGCTGCAGGCGAAAGCCGCGCCCAACATCTTCGTGATCGGCGACGCGGCCGCGATCCCGACCTCGAAAGCCGGCTCGGTGACCCATTTCGAAGGCGACGTCCTCACCGCGAACATCAGCCACTACCTGGCCGGCGAACCGCTCGACGAGCAGTTCGACGGCCATACAAACTGCTTCATCGAGTCCGGGTTCGACAAGGCACTGCTGATCGACTTCAACTACGAAACCGAACCACTGCCCGGCCACTACCCGGGACCGATCGGTCTGCCGTTGCTCAAGGAGTCCCGGCTGAACCATCTCGGCAAGTTGATGTTCCAGTGGTTCTACTGGCACAGCCTGCTACCCGGCCGGGACATCCCCGGCATCACCTCGGTCATGCCGACCGCGGGCAAGTCACCGGTCGTGAGCAGCGACCCGAGAAAGGACTGACGATGTCCACCGTCACGATCGCCACCGTCGGCGTCGACCTCAACGACGAGGGATTCTTCACCGACCCCGCGCAGTGGACCGAAGACATGGTGCCCGAGCTCGCGGGCCGAGAGGGCATCGACACGCTCACAGAGGATCACTGGACGGTCATCCGGTTCATGCGGGCGCAGTACCTGGCTAACGGCACCGGACCGACCGTCCGTGTCCTCGGCAGGACCTCAGGCGTGCCGATCAAGGAGCTCTACCAGTTGTTTCCCAAGGGCCCGGCGAAGACCGCCGCCAAGATCGCGGGCATCCCGAAACCGCGCGGCTGTATTTAGGACGAGGAGCACGTCATGCCTGACGCCATCACGAAGGTCTCGATCATCATCTCCAAGGGATCCCTCGAAGGGATCTACCCAGGCCTGATCATGGCCAACGGCGCGCGGGCTGAGGGGATCGAGGCCAACCTGTTCTTCACGTTCTTCGGTCTCGACGCCATTCACAAGGCGCGTCACGACCACATCAAGCTCGCGACCGTCGGCAACCCCGGCCTTCACCTCGCCACCATGGCCGGTGGGCTACCGGGCGTCTCCACTGCGATGACGCGGTACATGAACCACAAGATGGAGACCCTCGACATCCCCACGATCCCCGAGTTCATCGAGATGATCGCCGACACCGGTGCCGGTCTCTACGCCTGCCAGGCCTCGGTCGACCTGTTCGGGCTGGAGAAGAACGACTTCATCCCCCAAGTGCAGGACGTCATCACCGTAGGCGAGTTCTATGAGAAGGCCGCCGGCGGCCAGATCATCTTCACCTGATCGGCCGGCACCGATCCGGAACCCGCATCCGAGGAACGGAGCTCACAACGGACAGCAACGAGTGGGACTCCCGCTACGCCGGCGACGAACTGGTCTGGTCCGCGGAGCCGAACCGGACCTTCGCCGCCGAAGTTACGGGCCTTACCCCCGGTCGGGCCATCGACCTCGCCTGTGGCGAGGGACGTAACGCGATCTGGCTCGCCGCCCAGGGATGGGACGTCACCGCGGTGGACTTCTCCCAAGCCGGCCTGGACAAGGCACGTCGTCTCGCCGCCGCCCGTGCGGTCCACGTCACCTGGGTCCACGCCGACCTGCACGACTACTGCCCGGCGTCCGCGAGTTTCGAGCTCGTGGCCGTGATCTACCTGCACCTTCCGGCAGCATCCCGGCGTCTGGTCTTCGGCCGGGCCGCCGACGCCGTCGCACCCAACGGGACCCTGCTTGTTATCGGCCATGACAAGACCAACATCAGCGCTGGATGGGGTGGGCCGCAGGACCCGGCGATTCTCTACGGACCCGCGGACGTGCTCGCTGACATTGAAGGCCTGCAGGTGACACGCGCCGAACGGGTCGAGCGGGATGTGGCCACCGAGCTCGGGCCGAAGGTCGCGATCGACGTCGTCGTGCGCGCGACCCGCTCTCAGACACCTCCAGATCATCGGAGATGAGCTTCGCGGGGGTCGAGCCACGGATGGGCCTGATTCCGTCGAGCCCGAGCCTCCGCGACCGTGATCGCCTGTCGTCGGCTGCGCGCGGCGGTCATCGGGCCGGCGGTTCGGCGACGGGCCACGAACCTCACCGGCACGTGTTGACGCTCCGTGCGCACAGGTTCTCGACGAAGCACTCCACCGTGTAGTTGCCGGCGGCTTGACGGAACTGGCAGCACCGGGCTGCGCGGCCTGAAGGCGCCTTCAGTTGTGGTCCTTACACTCCCAGCGTGGCGGTCCTGACGCGTGCCGGCCAATGGGGCCGTAACAACGCGGCAGCCATGGTTGGCGCGGCCGCCTCGCTGATCGTCGCCGTCGTCTTGTTCACGCGGTTCTCCTTGCATGACACGCTGACCCGGGATCAGGCGATCTACGCCTACGGCGGGCAGCGGATGGCCCATGGTGTCCCGCCGTACTCGAGCATCTTCGACCCGAAGACCCCGATGGCGACGCTGGTGTCGGGGGTCGCCGCGAGCCTCGCGCGGCTGACCGGGCACAACGAGCTGACCGCCATCCGGCTTGCCTTCTTCCTGATCGCCCTGCTGATGGTCCTGGCGATCTACGTTCTTGCGCTCCGGCTCTGGAAGTCGGTAGCCGGCGCTGTGGTCGGCGCCGTCGTGTTCGCGAGCTTCACTCTCATCGCCAGCGATGCGCTCGGCGGCCCGGACGCCAAGGCGCCGGGGATCCTCGCCGCGATCCTCACGATGTGGCTGGTCATCGAGCGACGGTGGTACTGGGCGGCGTTTGCCGGCGCGGTCGCGTTCCTGAGCTGGCAGCCGTTGGTCATCTATCCGGTCATGGTCGGAGTGATCGTTCTGGCCGATGGGGTCAGGAAGCGGGAGTGGCGGACCTTCGCGAGGACCCTGGCCGGTGCCGTGTCGCCGTTCGTCGTGGTGACGATCTACTTCGCAGCGACCCAGGGGCTCGGCGACTTCTGGCAGTCGGCATTTGAGTTTCCGGCCACCGGGATCGTCCGCCCGCCTTACAACTTCAGCGACCACATGCAACACATCTTCCAGACCGTGACCGATGCGTACGGCTTCAGCGGCGCGCTGCTGTGGGCCGGCGACCTGATCCTGCTGGGGCTGGTCATCGCGCACCTGGTCCGCCACCGTCACAACCTGCGAAGCGCGGTCCGCAACCCGCTCGTCTGCATCGTCCTCGTGACGATGCTGGCCGAGCTGGGTTACGCAATCTATGACTTCGAAGGCCCGCCCGACGTCTACCCGTTCCTGGCATATCCGCCGCTCGGCTTTGCGGGGCTGACTGCGCTCGCGGTCAAATCGTTCTCTTCGATCACGCTCCGCCGTACGGCGACCGCGGCGGCGCTCGCGGCAGTCGCGGTGCTGGCCGGTTTCTCCTGCGTGTGGTTCACGGACAGCCCGGTCCACGACAACGGCCTGCGTGCCCAGCAGGCGGACGCGTGCGCCGTCGATCGAATCCTCGGCCACAAGGCGGGGCTGCTTGCGCTCGGTGACCCGGTCCCGTTCGTCATGACCCGGCGGGTCAGCCCCGATCGATTCATCTACCTGAGCGAGAGCGTGGACCTGTGGAAGATCAACCACACACCGGGCGGCTTCGAAGGCTGGACCCGCCAGATCCAGGCCGATCATCCTGCGCTGGTCGTGCTTCAACAGTGGCCGGGCCAATACGGCGAGGACATGAAGTTCTGGCTCAAGTCGGTCGGTTACCACTCGCGGTTCGCCGGTGGCTGGCATCTGTTCCTGCGGCCGGCCACGATCGAGTCGGCGGTGGAGCGCGGAGTCGCCCTCACCCCCCGCCCCACGGCGTACGCCGCCGACCTCGACGGCCGGGAGCTGCCGCCCGGCAGCTGCCGATGAGCGGCCGGAACGACGAGCGTGAGGATCACGATGAACCACGTTCAGCGTGCCGGCACCAGGTTGCCGGCTCAGGTAGCGTCGTCTCCAAGGCAGCGTCAGGGGGCGAGACGTCGCCGAACCCAGCGCCCGAGTCCGCTTCCCGAACGGTAATGACATGACCCGCCCCGCAGGCTTCACTCACGACGTTGTCGTCATTGGCGGCTGCGGTCGGGTGGGACTTCCACTTGCGATCGCCTTCGCCGACCGAGGGTCCTCTGTCGTCATTTACGACATCAACGAGGCTGCGGTTGCTCTTGTCAATGACGCAATGCTGCCCTTCGACGAGCCCGGTGCGTCTGACGTCCTGAAGGCCGCCGTCAGCAGCGGCGCGTTGCGGGCATCGACCGACCCCGCGGTGGTGGGCTGGGCCGAGAACGTGGTCGTCGTCATCGGCACGCCGGTGGACGAGCACCTCAACCCGGACCCGCAGGCGCTGCCTCGCGCCCTCGAGGTTGCCGGTCAATCCCTTCGTGACGGTCAGCTGCTCGTGCTTCGCAGCACGGTGTTCCCGGGGGTGACCGCACTCATCGAACGGCTGATCCGCGACCGTGGGCTCGCGATCGACGTCTCGTTCTGCCCGGAACGGATCGCCGAAGGCCGGGCGATGACGGAGCTCTACAGCCTGCCGCAGATCGTGTCCGGCAGCGATCAGGTCAGCCGCGATCGGGCCGCGGCGCTGTTCCGACGCCTCACCGACGAGATCGTCGAGCTCGAGCCCGAAGAGGCCGAGCTGGCGAAGCTGTTCACGAACGCCTGGCGCTATATCAAGTTCGCCGCCGTCAACCAGCTCTTCATGATCGCGGACAACCGCGGTCTCGACTTCGAACGCATTCGTCGTGCGCTCGCGCACGGCTACCCGCGGGCCGCGGACATGCCGTCGGCCGGTTTCGCGGCCGGGCCGTGCCTGTTCAAGGACACCATGCAGCTCGCCGCGTTCAACGACAACGACTTCGCCCTCGGCCACGCTGCCATGCTCGTCAACGAGGGGCTGCCGCTGCATGTCGTCAGCCGCTTGGCCGAGCAGCACGACCTGTCCACGCTCACGGTCGGGATCCTCGGTGCGGCGTTTAAGTCGGGCTCCGACGACATCCGGTCGAGCCTTGCCTACAAGCTCAAGCGCATCCTCGGCTTCAAGGCGCGGCGGGTGCTGATGACCGACCCGTACGTCACCGTCGACCCGGACCTTGTGCCGCTCGCCCAGGTGCTCGACGAGGCCGACATCCTGATCGTCGCGACTCCACATCCGGAGTACGTCGGCATCGTCACCGATAAGCCGGTGGCCGACGTATGGAACATCCTCGGCCGGGACGCCGGCCCGTGACGTCGAACCCACCCCGGGTTGCGGTGGTCATCCCGGCGTACGACGAGGGCGCCGCCATCGTGCCGGTGCTCGACCGGCTGATTGAATCCGTGACCACTCCCTGCGAGGTGCTGGTCGTCGTCGACTTCGCCGAAGACACCACGATCGAAGTGGTCGAGGCGTATGCGGCCAGCGAGCAGCCCACCATTCGGGTGGTGCTGAACGACTTCGGTCGAGGGCCTGCCAACGCGATCCGCTTCGGCATCCACGCGGCCCGCGCACCCGTCGTCGTCGTCACGATGGCCGATGGATGCGACGACCTGCAGCAGATCGATGTCCTGACCCGGCTGGTCGAGCGCGGAGTGGTGATCGCGGCCGCCTCGCGCTACATGCCGGGAGGGCAACAGGTGGGCGGACCGCTCCTGAAGAAGTTGCTGTCCTCCGGAGCGGGCATGTCACTGTTCTGGTTCGCCCGGGTCGGCACCCGCGATGCGACCAACTCGTTCAAGGCGTACAGCAAGGCCTTCATCGATGACGTGGGCATCGACAGCCGCGACGGGTTCGAGATCGGCCTTGAGCTCACCGCCAAGGCCCGTCGCCTGCGCCTGCCGGTGGCGGAGATCCCCACCATCTGGCTGGACCGAGAGGCCGGCGTGTCACGTTTCAGGCTGGCCAGATGGCTGCCCAAGTACCTTCGGTGGTATCGCTTCGCCTACGGCCCGAAGCTGGACCTGGCCGGGCTTCCCTCGCACCTTCCCAAGGCGACCAGCTCGCTGTCGACCGATGGAGTCACGACATGAAGACCCTGATCACCGGTTCGGCGGGGTTCATCGGCGGCTATGTCGTCGAGGAACTGCTCAAGCGCGGTCACGATGTGGTCGGGGTGGACAACTTCTCGAAGTACGGCAAGGTCGCCAAGTCCTACGACCACCATCCGCGCTACACCTTGGTGGCGGGTGACGCTCGAGACACCGACCTGCTGTCGGAGCTGCTCGCCGACTGCGACCACTTCATCGCCGGCGCGGCCCTGATCGGCGGGATCTCCTACTTTCACGCCTACGCCTACGACCTGTTGGCGGCTAACGAGCGCATCATTGCCGCCTCGTGCGACGCGGCCATCAAGGCTCACCGCGAGGGCAGACTGCAGAAGACGACGTACCTGAGCTCGTCGATGGTCTTCGAGTCGACGACGCACTGGCCGTCGACCGAAGGCGACGAGCGCAAGGTCCCGCCACCGCTGTCGTCGTACGGCTTCCAGAAGCTTGCGGTCGAGTACTTCGCCCGGGCCGCGTGGGATCAGTATTCGCTGCCGTACACGATCATCCGGCCCTTCAACTGTGTCGGGATCGGTGAAAGCCGCGCACTCGGCGACGTCGAGATCGCGTCCGGAAACGTCAAGCTCGCGATGAGCCACGTCGTACCCGACCTGGTGCAGAAGGTGCTCAAGGGCCAGGACCCGCTGCACATCCTCGGCACCGGTGACCAGGTCCGCCACTACACCTACGGCGGGGACCTCGCGCGGGGCATCGTCGACTGCGTCGAGAGCGACGTCGCCCGCAATGAGGACTTCAATCTCTCCACCGCCGAGTCGACGACGGTGCTCGAGCTCGCCGAGCTGATCTGGACCAAGATCAAGGGGGCGGAGGTCCCGTTCAACTACCTGCTTGACCCCGGTTACGAGCACGACGTGCAGCGACGGATCCCGAACACCGAAAAAGCCGAGCGGGTCCTGGGCTTCACGGCGACCACGAGCCTGTCAGAGATGCTCGACGAAGTGATCCCGTGGATCACTCAGGCGATCGGGAGCGGCACGATCTGACCTGGCTCGGGCCGCGCTGGCGGGGTGTGTCCCTACAACGCCGGCAGGCGCGCGGAGTAGATCGAGTAGCCGTCGAGGTAGCGGGCGATGGCGGTGGCGATGACGGTCGCGACGATCATCGCGACGACGAGGGAGTTCGTCGTGTTGGTGAGCTCCAGCATCAGCACCAGCCCGGCAAGTGGTGCCTGCAGGCCCGCGCCCAACATTGCCGCGGCGCCGACGACCGCGTAGGCGCCGACCGGTGCTCCCGCCCACAGGTGGGTCCAGGCCAGGCCGAGGAAGCCACCGAGTACGGCGCCGATGCTCAGGGTCGGCGTGAAGAGCCCTCCGGTTGCGCCACTTCCGAGGCAGGCCGCGGTCACCAGTGGCTTGAGCGCGGCCAGCGCGAGGAGCAGGCCGATCGAGCCGACGCCGAGGAACGCCGGCTCGGCCAGGTCGGCGCCGTTGCCCAGCAGTTGTGGGTAGTGCAGCCCGATCAGGCCGACCACGGTGAACGCGATCAGCGGGCCGATCGCGACCCGCCAGCCGGTCGGCCGATGGGCCGAGACCCAGCCGATCAGCCGGACATGACCGACGCTGAGCACTCCGATGACCAGCCCGGCCGGCACCGTCCAGACCAGCAACGCGGCGTCGAGGTGGTAGACGGGGATCAGCGGGTACGTCGGCCGGTTGGGCAGCACGAGCCACGAGGTGACCGTCGCGATGACCGAGCAGGCGAGGGCGGGCAGTACGACGGCGATCGACAGGCTGCCGTACAACACCTCGGCCGCGAGCAACGCACCGCCCAGCGGCACGTTGTAGATCGCGGCCATCCCTGCACCGCCGCCGCAGGCGACCAGCAGCCGGCGCTGTCCGTGGGTCAGCCCGGCCCAGGTGGCCAGCGAGCTTCCGGACGCCGCGCCGACCAGCTTCGGGGCGGCCTCGCGGCCCAGTGACGCGCCGGCGCCGACCGCGATCTCGGACAGCACTCCGGAGGCGACACTGCGCCGGATGGACAGCTGGGACTGCCCGGCCCAGAGCGCGTCGTCGAGGTCCGAGCTGTGCGAGGGCATGAGCCGGCGCAGGAGATACCAACCGATTCCGGTGACCAGGCCGCCGACCGCAAGGGCGAGCACCCGCCGCGATCCGGCGGCCGCGGCGACGCCGGCCGCAAAGGTCCCGTGGTGATAGCCGAACGCCACGTGCTGCACCAGGTTGAGCACCTCGTACATCGCGATGCCGAGCAAGCCGGTGACGACGCCGGTGACGCAGGTCAGCAGCCACGTCATCGGTGTGAGCTGTGCGTCGTCGTCGCCGGTGGCATTCGGCTGCTCGGTCGCGCCGCGACCCGAGGGCACTCGCTTGCGCAGCACGGGACGCGGGGTGCGGACCCGGTCGAAGCCCGGCTTCGGCGCATCCTCGCGACTCACGGTGGGCTCGCAGTCCTACCTGGCGGCGGTGGCCGACAGGATCTTCTCAATCGCGGCGTCCTGGGCCGCCAGGTGAGCCTGGATCTGCTTCGCCTCGGCGAGCACGGCGGCCGCATCCTGGTACGTCGCCAGGGAACGCGCGTCTGCCGCGGCGGCCTGCACGTTCTGGCCGACGATGATGATCGGCAGCAGCACCAGCTGTAGGAAGGTCTGCGCGATCCAGGCCACGATGATCAGCTTGTCCCCGCTGCTGAACG
>CAYNDD010000019.1:0-23452 GCA_964395425.1 uncultured Frankiaceae bacterium | reverse complement strand
CAAGGGGTCAAAATTCGTTTGCCGCGCGGGGGTCAGTATTCAGCTGCCGCGGACAACGAGCGAGTTCCGGCGGGATCTGATCTTCGTCGATAGCCACCGCCTCATCATCGCTTTTGCTATAGCACTACCGCCCCGAGCGGCACGTAGGAGCTGCCTGATCTTCGCGCTCACGACCACTTCTACGGCGTGTTGAGCGAAAAGTGGAAACGAAGGCGAAGATCTAGCGGCGAAATCGCCACGCTGCTCCGCGACCTCACGCTCGACGCACCGACGGGCTCCTGAGTGCCCGCCACACCGAGCGGACCAGCGACGGGTCGGTCCAAAGCACCGACAGCGCCCACCACGGGCTGAACGAGCTCGAGAAGACCGCCGCAGCCTGCTGTGGGGTCAGCTTGTCCATCCGCCGGATGACCCGATCCCAGTCGGCGTCGTCGAAGTGGCAGATTCGCTCGTTCACCGCGTAGGAGATCCGCAGGTTGCGCCCGCTCATCCGGCGCCACTCCTTGGGGTACGACGCGAGACCGCGCGCGGTGTAGTCGCCGCCGGCCGCGACGATCGCCTGGCCGGCGCCGCGGCCGGCGAGGATCGCGTAGCGGATTCCTTCACCGAGCAGGGTCGAACCCTGCCCGGCGGCGTCGCCGGTCACCACGATGCCGTCGCCGACCAGCGTCGTCGCGTCGGGCTTGAGCACCGGCATCAACCCGCTGTGCATCTCCAACACCCCCGATCCGGAGCTCGGCCCGACCAGCCGGACGAACTCCTCCCGTAACGACTCCAGCAGGACCCGAGGCTCGGCCTCGCTGTCCGGCCGGACCACGCCGACGCCGAGCCGGACCCGGCCGTCGCCGCAGGGGAACGCCCAGCCGTATCCCCCGGGGGCGACGTCGTCACCGAGCCAGAAGATCACCTCGTCCTGGTCGTACGCCGGGCTGTGCAGCTCGAGCTCCATGCCGACCGCACTGCGCTCGTTGCCCGGCCGCAAGCCGGTGTCGCGGGCGAGGAAACCGGTGTGCCCGCTCGCATCGACGACGACGTGCGAGGTGACCTCGTACTTCCCGCGGAACGGGTCGCGGACCGCGACGCCACGGACCCGACCGTTGCGCAACGGGCCCTCGACCTGGGCGCGCAGCCGGACCTCGGCGCCGGCCTCGATCGCCTGCTGGGCCAGCCACTGGTAGGTGCCGCGGACGTCGAGCACACAGCCGACCGCGCGCCGATAGGTCTTGAGCGCCTCGGTAGTCGGTCCGATCACCCGGATCCGGTGGATCGGGTGGTAGCAGCGGGCCGGCACCCCCATCGCTTGCAGCGGCTTGACGAAACTGCCGCCACTCGTCCGGACCGGCTCGCCGATTGCATGGGCCCGCTCGAGGACGACGACCCGCAGCCCACCCCTGGCCGCCTCAGCGGCCGCAGCAAGGCCGGCCGGCCCGCCGCCCACGACGGCAACGTCGACGTCGGGCATCGGGTGGGCGCTCATGGGCGGTCAATCCCACCATAGGTCAACGTCGGCGTGGGGTCGGCGGGATTCGAACCCGCACTGGCGTGCTCCTAAGGCACGTGCCTCTGCCGTTGGGCTACGACCCCGTGTCACCATCGTCTCAGCACGGGCGGGAAGGGCAATTAGGGGACAAACGATGAAGCGAATTGTGGTCACCGGAGGTGCCGGCTTCCTCGGCTCTCACCTGTGCGAGCGGTTGCTGGACAACGGTGCCGAAGTGACCTGCCTCGACAACTTCCTGACCGGCACCCCGGCGAACGTGTCTCATCTGGTCGAACGCGACGGCTTCCGGTTGATCAGGGCCGACGTCACCGACTTCGTCCATGTCACCGGCCCGGTCGACGCCGTCCTGCACTTCGCCTCGCCGGCGTCACCGATCGACTATCTCCAGCTCCCGATCGAGACCCTGAAGGTCGGCTCGATCGGCACCCTGCACACCCTTGGCCTCGCGAAGGAGAAGGGCGCGCGGTACCTGCTCGCCTCGACGTCAGAGGTCTATGGCGACCCCAAGGAGCACCCGCAGCCCGAGACGTACTGGGGGCACGTCAACCCGGTCGGCCCGCGTGGGGTCTACGACGAGGCCAAGCGGTTCGCCGAGGCGATGACGATGGCATACCGCCGCTATCACGATGTCGACACCGCGATCATCCGGATCTTCAACACGCACGGACCGCGGATGCGGCTCAACGACGGCCGGGCGATCCCGGCGTTCGTCGGTCAGGCGCTGCGCGGTGAACCGATCACCGTGGCCGGCGACGGCAGCCAGACCCGCTCGATTCAGTACGTCGACGATCTCGTCGAGGGCACGGTCCGCATGCTCTGGTCCGGTCATCCGGGCCCGATCAACATCGGCAACCCGCACGAGGTATCGATGCTCGAGCTGGCCACGATCGTGCGTGATCTGTGCGGCTCGACCAGCGAACTGACGTACATCGAACGACCCGAGGACGACCCGACCATCCGCCACCCGGACATCACCCTCGCGCGAGACGTGCTCGGCTGGGAGCCGAAGATCGACCTGGCCCACGGGCTCGAGAAGACGATCGAGTATTTCCGCGCTCACCTGAACGACTAACGCGCCGCCAACCCGTCGTCCGGGCTCAGCAGAGCGGCCAGCCGGGGCGCAAGGGCCCGGAAGGCCTGGCCGCGATGGCTGATCTCGTCCTTGTCCGCCGGCGCCATCTCCGCGGTGGTCACCCGGTGTCCATGCGGGCGGAAGATCGGGTCGTAGCCGAAGCCGTTCGTGCCGCGCGGCGCGCGGATGAGTTCGCCCTCGAGCCTGCCCTCCACGACGTCCTCCCGGCCATCCGGGGTCGCGACCGCCGCCGCACAGACGAACGCGGCCCCGCGGCGGTCGTCGGGCACGTCGGCGATCTGGGCCAGCACCAGCGCGAGGTTGGCCGCGTCGTCGCCGTGCCGGCCGGACCAGCGCGCGGAGAGCACGCCCGGCATCCGGTTGAGCGCGTCGACCGCCAGGCCGCTGTCGTCCGCGATCGCCGGCCGCCCGGTCGCCGCACTCACCGTGTGCGCCTTGAGCAACGCGTTCTCGGCGAAGGTCGCACCGGTCTCCGCGACGTCCGGCAGGTCCGGAAAGGCATCGAGGCCGACCAGGTCGACGTCGTACGCCGCCAGGATCCGGCGAAGCTCCTCGATCTTGCCCGGGTTGCGGGTGGCGAGGACGACCGTGACCGTCACCGGCGAAGCGCCGCTTCCTGGAGCGCGGTGAGATCGGCGCAACCCTTGAGAGCGAGGTCGAGCAGCCCGTCGAGCTCGGCCCGGTCGAACGGCGCGCCCTCGGCGGTGCCCTGGACCTCGACGAACCGCCCGTCGCCGGTGCAGACCACGTTCATATCGGTCTCGGCGGCGACGTCCTCGTCGTAACACAGGTCGAGACATGCCACGCCGGCCACGATGCCGACGCTCACTGCCGCGACCGACGAGACGAGCGGCTCACCGGCGAGGGCGTTGCGGCCGCGCAGCCACGACACCGCGTCGGCGAGCGCGACGTACGCGCCAGTGATCGCGGCGGTGCGGGTGCCGCCGTCGGCCTGCAGGACGTCGCAGTCGATGACGATCGTGTTCTCACCGAGCGCCTTGTAGTCGATCGCCGCCCGCAGCGATCGGCCGACCAGCCGGGAGATCTCATGGGTCCGCCCGCCGATCCGGCCCTTGACCGACTCGCGGTCGCTACGCGTATGGGTGGCCCGCGGGAGCATCGCGTACTCCGCGGTCACCCAGCCCAGCCCGCTCCCCTTACGCCAGCGCGGCACGCCCTCGGTCACCGAGGCGGCGCACAGCACCCTGGTCCGCCCGAACTCCACCAGCACCGAGCCTTCGGCGTGATCGAGCCAGTTTCGGGTAATCGTGACCGGTCGCAGCTGGTCGGCCGCGCGGCCATCCGGTCGGGTCGCCGCCGTGTCGCTCACGACCGCGAGGGTACGGCGCTGGACGGACACCGTGCGCGACCAACCCCCTGGGACCGCGGGTCAGGCGGGCAACGCGGCCGCGACCTCGCCGACCTCCGGGCCGAGGAAGCGCCGGCCGAGGCGGGCGAACGGCGCCGGGTCGCCGGTCGCGAGAAATCGGTGCTCGGGGGGCCCGAGCGACTCGTCGCGGAAGCCCGCCGTACTCGCCAGCTCGCGGTAGACGTCCTTCGCGGTCTCCTCGGCGCTGGACACCAGCGTGATGTCATCGCCGACCACGTAGGAAATGACACCGGTCAGCAGCGGGTAGTGCGTGCAGCCCAGGACCAAGGTGTCGACCTCGGCAGCAATGATCGGCGCGAGATAGTCCTCGGCGACCGCGAGCAGCTCGGCACTGCTGGTGTCGCCGCGCTCGACGAACTCCACGAACCGGGGGCACGCGACGCTCGTCAGCGTCACCTGCGGCGCGGCGGCGAACGCGTCGTCGTAGGCCTTGCTCGTCACCGTCGCCGCGGTGCCGATGACGCCGATCCGGCCGTTGCGAGTCGCAGCGACCGCCCTGCGGACCGCCGGTTGGATCACCTCAACCACCGGGATCGGGTACCGCTCGCGGGCGTCGCGCAGGCACGCCGCGCTGGCCGAGTTGCAGGCGATCACCAGCAGCTTCACGCCGTGGTGCTCGACCAGATCGTCGAGGACCGCGAGCGCAAGCGCACGCACGTCGGCGATCCGCCGCGGCCCGTACGGCCCGTTCGCGGTGTCGCCGACGTACACGATCGACTCGGCCGGAAGCTGATCGAGGACTGCGCGGGCAACCGTCAGACCACCCACGCCACTGTCAAAGATCCCGATCGGCGCGTCCACCCCGCCATTCTCCCATCCGGGCTAGGCCCAGAGTTGGCCTTCGAGACGTTCGGCGGCCTCTTCGATGGTGCCGGCGTAGGCGCCGGTGCTCAGGTACTTCCAGCCGGCGTCGGCCTCGATGAACACGATGTCCGCGCGTTGGCCGGACCTCACCGCGCGATCGGCCTGCGCCAACGCGGCATGCAGGATCGCTCCGGTCGAGATGCCGGCGAAGATGCCCTCCTCGTCGATGAGTTGACGGGTACGCCGCAACGCGTCCTCGGGCCCGACCGAGAAGCGCGAGTCGAGGACGTCGGCGTCGTACAGCTCGGGGACGAAGCCCTCGTCGATGTTGCGCAGCCCGTACACCAGCTCGCCGTACCTCGGCTCGGCCGCGACGATGCGCACTCCCGGCACCCGCTCGCGAAGGAACCGGCCGATCCCCATCAGCGTGCCGGTCGTGCCGAGACCGGCGACGAAGTGGGTGATCTCGGGGCAGTCGGCGAGGATCTCGGGGCCGGTCGTGTCGTAGTGCGCCTGGGCGTTCGCGAGGTTGCCGTATTGATAGAGCATCACCCAGTCGGGGTGATCGGCGGCCAGCTTCTTGGCCACCGCCACCGCCTCGTTGGAGCCACCCGCCGCGGGCGACGTACGGATCTCGGCGCCGTACATCTCCAGCAACTGGCGACGCTCGACCGAGGTGTTCTCGGGCATCACGCAGATCAGGTTGTAGCCCTTGAGCTTGCACACCATGGCCAGCGAGATCCCGGTGTTGCCGCTGGTCGGCTCGAGCACGGTGCAGCCGGGCGTCAGAAGGCCGTCGCGCTCGGCCCGCTCGACCATCGCGATCGCCGGGCGATCCTTCACCGACCCGGTCGGGTTCCGGTCCTCGAGCTTTGCCCAGAGCCGGACCTCGGCCGACGGCGACAGCCGCGGCAGCCCGACGAGCGGGGTGTGCCCGAGCGAGTCGAGCAGCGAGTCATAGCGCGCCATCGAAGCCGGTCAGCCGCCGGCGACGGCCGGGAGGATCGTCACCACGTCGCCGTCCGACAGCGGGGTCTCCGGACCGCCGAGGAAGCGGACGTCCTCGTCGTTGAGGTAGACGTTCACGAACCGGTTGAGCGAACCGTCCTCCCCGACCAGGCGATCCCGGAGCCCGGCGTGCCGCGAGTCGAGGTCGACGAAGAACTCGGCCAGCGTCAGCCCATTGCCCTCGACCGCCTTCTCGCCGGCGGTGTAGGTGCGCAGGATCGTCGGGATGCGTGCTTCGATCGCCATGGCCATATCCTCGCAACGCGCGGGGTCGAGCCCGGATTCCGCCCCCTACTCGATGATCTCCACCGGCTCCTCGGTCACCTCTCCGGCGAGGATCCGGAAGCTGCGAAACTCGGTCTCGTCGGGCTCGCGGGTCGAGACCAGCACGTAGTGCGCGCCCGGCTCGCTCGCCAGGCTGACATCGGTGCGCGATGGGCGCGCCTCGGTGGCGGTGTGGGAGTGGTAGATCACGATCGGCTCCTCGTCGCGGGCGTCCATCTCCTTCCACACCTGGAACTGCTCCATCGAGTCGAACCGGTAGAAGGTCGGCGACCGCTCGGCGTTGAGCATCGGGACGAAGCGAGCCGGCCGGTCGCTGCCGGCCGGTCCCGCGAGCACGCCGCACGCCTCGTCGGGATGGTCGCGGCGGGCATGGGCCACGATCTCGTCGTACAGCTGCTGGCTGATCCGAAGCACGGCCCGAGGGTACGACGTCGGTCGCGCCCGGTCAGTCGCCGGTGAGGCCACGGACGATGGCGTCCTGCAACCAGGACATCCAGTCGTACGCCGCGAGCTCGGCGTGCCGCAACGACCCTTCCAGCACCTCGGCGCGCTCGGCGTCGATGTCCTCGGTCACCCCGATCCGGGTGCCGAATGCGAGCCTCAGGTCGGTCAGGGCCGGCAGCCAGGCTTCGACCGCCGCCTCGTCCAGGTCGAACCGGAAGCGGCCGTCCTTCTGCTGCGCCGAGGGCTTCGACAGGTCGTCGATCATCCGTTGTAACGCGACTCGCTTCGTCGATCGCAGGCTCGACTCGGTCAGCCGGCGGAACTCCCCGGCCGCGTCGTCGTCGTTGCGATAGCCATCCGGCAGGAGCCGGCGGAGGACCGGGTCGTCGGGTGCGATCACCGGCTCGGTCGACGACTCGAGCATGTGCTCCAACATCTCCGTCTCAGTCTCGTCCTCGTCGTCCGGGACCGGGGTCGAGGGATCGTCGCCACCGAGCAGCTCGGCGACCTGCTCGACCAGCTCGTGGAGCAGCCGCACCTCGTCGTGGTCGAGGCTCACCCGGACGTACTTGCCCCGTCGGCGGACCGCGCCCACCCTCAGTCCTGCGCCACGGTGGCCCAGAGTCCGGCCGCGTGCAGCCGCTCGACGTCGTGCTCGACCTGCTCGCGGCTACCCGAGGACACCGCGGCCCGCCCCTTGTGGTGGACGTCGAGCATGAGCCGGTTGGCCTTCTCCTTGCTGTAGCCGAACAGCTTCTGGAAGACCCACGCGACGTAGCTCATCAGGTTGATCGGGTCGTTCCACACGATCGCCACCCACGGCCGCTCGACATCGACGTCGTCGTCGGCCGCCGGCCCCTGCGTCCGCTCGATCGCCGGGGCAGACATGCCCCAATGGTCGCATCACGGCGACCGGTGCGGAAGGGAACAACCGCGGTGAATCCACCGGTTGCAACCACCATGGGTCGCCCACCGAGCCTGGCCAGGATCTGGCTGGCGCTCGGCACGGTCTACCTCGTCTGGGGTTCGACGTACCTCGCGATCCGGGTCGCGGTCCACCCGAGCCACGGGCAGGGACTGCCGCCGTTGCTGCTCGCCGGAGTGCGCTTCACGTTGGCCGGGCTGATCATGCTCGCCTTCGCGGTACGCCGCCCCGCGGCGGACCGGCGCCCGGACCCGCTCGGGCGCCGTCAGTGGTTCGCCGCGGCCCTGATCGGGCTGGCACTGCCGTTCGGCGGCAACGGGCTGGTCACGGTCGCGGAGCGCAAGGTGCCGTCCGGCACCGCGGCGGTGATCGTTGCGACCATCCCGATCTGGGCCGCCCTGATCGCGGCGGCGATCGGCCGCGAGCGGATGGGCGCCAGGCACGTGATCGGTCTCGCCCTCGGCTTCACCGGGGTCGCGGCGATGGTGGTGGGTACCGGCAACGGGAAGGCGAGCCTCGCCGGAATCCTGATCACCGTCGTCGCCGCCTTGTCCTGGGCGTCGGGCACCGTGTATTCGACGAACGCGCCGACCACGCGCCGCCCACTCGTCGCGACCGGGATGGAGATGCTCTGCGGCGGGGTCGCCTGCCTGGTCGTCGCAGCCGTTACCGGCGAGTTCGGCGGCCTGCACCGATACGAGTTCACCGCGCACGCCTGGCTGGCCTTCGGCTATCTGACCGTGTTCGGTTCGATCATCGCCTACACGGCGTACATCTGGCTGCTGCGCAATGCGGAGCTGTCGCTGGTCACGACGTACGCGTTCGTGAACCCGGTCGTTGCGGTTATCCTCGGCTCGCTCGTCCTGAACGAGGCGTTCACCCTCCGATCGGCGGTTGCGACCTTCGCGGTGGTGGCCGGAGTGGTCTTGATGCTGCTCCGGATCCCGGCAAGGCCGGTGCCGCCCGAACTGCCGGCACCCGCACCTGATGAGGTTCATGCGTGAGCACTCCAGCCCTCCTCACCGACCACTACGAGCTGACGATGGTGGACGCGGCGTTGCGCAGCGGCGAGGCCGACCGCCGGTGTGCCTTCGAGGTGTTCGCGCGGTCGCTGCCGGGCCGCCGCCGCTACGCGATCGTGGCCGGCCTCGGGCGCCTGCTCGACGAGCTCACCCGGTTCCGTTTCGACGACGAGGCGCTCGACTTCCTGACGACCCACGAGGTCATCGACCATGCCACCCGCGACTGGCTGGCCGACTACCGGTTCAACGGTTCGATCGACAGCTATCCCGAGGGTGAGGTCTACTTCCCGGGCTCGCCAGTGCTCATCGTGGAGGGCACCTTCGCCGAATGCGTCCTGCTCGAGACCCTCGTGCTCTCGGTCCTCAACCACGACAGCGCGGTTGCCACTGCGGCCGCCCGCATGGTGACCGCGGCGGGCGGCCGGCCATGCATCGAGATGGGGTCGCGGCGGACCCACGAACAGGCCGCGGTGGCCGCCGCCCGGGCCTCCTATATCGGCGGTTTCGCCGCCAGCTCCAACCTCGCGGCGGGGCAGCGCTGGGCGATCCCGACCGCGGGCACGGCGGCGCACGCGTTCACGATGATCCACCCCGACGAGCGCACCGCCTTCCGGGCGCAAGTGGACGCGCTCGGCGACGGCACGACTCTGCTCGTCGACACCTATGACGTGAGCCAAGGAATCCGGAGCGCGGTCGAGGTGGCGGGGAGATCGCTCGGCGCGATCCGGCTGGACTCCGGCGACCTGCTGACCCAGGCGCGTGATGCGCGGACGCTGCTCGACGAGCTCGGCGCCACCCAAACCCGGATCGTCGTCACCGGCGACCTCGACGAGTTCGCGATCGCCGGCCTGGCCTCCGCCCCGGTCGACGGGTACGGCATCGGCACCTCGCTGGTCACCGGCAGCGGCTCCCCGACCGCCGGTTTCGTCTACAAGCTCGTCGCCAGGCAAGCCGATGACGGGACGTGGCAGCCTGTCGCCAAACGCTCGCTCGGCAAGGCCACGATCGGCGGCCGCAAGGTCGCCTCGCGCCGGCTCGATTCGGGGGGCACGGCGATCGCCGAGCTCATCCGGGCCGAGGTCCCCCCGTCGCGCCGCGACGACGAGCGCGAGCTCCAGGTGCCCGCCGTCCGCGAGGGCGAAGTCGTCGCCGACGTCGCTCTCGACACCGCCCGCAAGCGCTGCGCCGCCTCGATCGCCGAGCTACCGGCCCACGCGATGAAGCTGTCGGCGGGCGAGCCGGCGATCGAGACCGTCCTCGAGGAGGCGTGAGCGTGGTCAAGGCGCTGCTGGTGGTCGACGTGCAGAACGACTTCTGCGAGGGCGGCTCGCTCGCGGTGAAGGGCGGCGCCGCCGTCGCGGCCGGAATCAGCGCGCTGCTCGCCACGGCCGACTACCCGGTCGTCGCCGCGACCCGCGACGCGCACCGCGACCCGGACGGGCACTTCTCGCCCACTCCCGACTACGTCGACTCGTGGCCGGTGCACTGCAAGATCGGCACCGCGGGTGCGGAGTTTCACCCGAACCTCGACACCCAGCGACTCGACTCGGTGTTCGACAAGGGTGAGTGGAAAGCGGCGTACAGCGGGTTCGAGGGCACCAACGCCGAGGGCCGCACCCTCGCCGAATGGCTGCGCGATCGCGGCGTCGATCAGGTCGACATCGTCGGGATCGCCACGGACCACTGCGTGCGAGCGACCGGGATCGACGCGGCCGGCGAGGGGTTCGCGCCGACCGTCCTCCTCGACCTCACCGCCGGGGTCGCGCCGGACACGGTCAAGACCGCCCTGGCCGAGATGCGCACGGCCGGCGTCACGCTGGTCGGCGAGGTCCACGGCTAGGTCGGCTCGCTCAGCTCGCTCTTGACGATCTTGCCGCTCTCATTGCGCGGCAGCCGGTCGCGAAAGACCACGGTCCGCGGGACCTTGTACGTCGCGAGCCGCGCCTTCACGTGCGCGCGCAGGTCACTCTCGGTGGCCAAGCCGCCCGGCCGCAGCACCACGTGCGCGACGACTGCCTGGCCGAACCGCTCGTCGGGAATCCCGACGACCGCGACCTCGGCCACATCGGGATGCAGATGCAGGCTGTTCTCGATCTCGGCCGGCACGACGTTCTCCCCACCGGTGATGATCATGTCGTCGGCGCGGCCCTCGAGATAGAGCCGGCCGTCGTCGCCAAGCCGCCCGAGATCGCCGGTCGCGGCGAGTCCATCGAGGCGCGGCTTGACGTCATCGCCGGTGTATCCGTCGAACGACAGCCCGCTGCCGGCAAACACCCGACCGATCTCACCGGCGCCGACGTCATGGCCGTCCGAGTCGACCAGCCGCAAATGCACACCGCGCAGGATTCGGCCGGCACTGGTCGGCGCGGCGCGCAGATCGGCCGGCCCGGCCACACTGACGAACGCCACCTCGGTCGAGCCGTAGAGGTTGTAGAGCACGTCGCCGAAGCGATCCATGAACCGAGTCGCCAGGGTCGGCGGCAACGCCGAGCCCGAGACCGCGACCACCTTCAGCGACGGCGGACCGACGCGCGGATCGACCTCGAGCAGCCGCTCGCACATCACCGGTACGGCGACCAACGTGTCCGCGTCGTGGCGAGCGATGAGCTCGAGGGTGGTGGCCGGGTCGAACCGTCGGGTCATCACCACGGTCGACTGCAAGAGCGAGGCCATGATCAGGTTGCCGAGCCCCCACGCGTGGAACGCCGGCGCGGCGAGCATTGTCGTGCGCCGGGCCCGGTAGGGAATCGCGTCGAGGAAGGCGACCGCGGCGATCGCCCCGACCAGCGGGTTGGGCGCCCGGCGCGCCGCCCCTTTCGGCCGGCCGGTCGTGCCGCTGGTCAGGATCACGTGGCGCCCGTCGTGGCCCGGGGCCGGCAGCTCCGGCGGCTCGCTTCCCTCCGCGGCAAGCACCAGCGCCGCGATGCTGCCCGGCGGCGCGGTGCCGTCGTCGACCCACGCGGTCAGCCGCGGTATCGAGGGCGCAAACTCCTCGAGCAGCGGCTCGAACTCGTCGTCGGCGATGACGGCGACCGCGTTCTCCCGGTCCAGCACGTCGGCGAGCTGCGGTCCGGCGAAACCGGTGTTCAGGTAGAGCAGGTCGGCACCGAGCTTGCTGACCGCGATCTGGGCGACGACGAAGTCGGCCGAGTTACGGGCCAGCAGACCGACCGCCATGCCGACGCCGACTCCCTGGTCGGCAAGAGCGGCGGCAACAATGCTGCTCCGGCAGTCGAGCTCGGCCCAGCCGAGTGACTCCCGTTCGTCGATCACCGCCGGCCGGTCCAGGTCCTGCACCGCGTTCGCGGCGCAGACCGCAGCCGGTGTCATCCCCCAGTGCCGCAGCGCCTGCGCCACCCCGAGCAACCGGTCCGGGCGCAGTGGCGGACCGATCCCGACCCGGGCCGCGACCTTGACGGTTGCCCAGCCCGCACTCGCCGCACCGGACGCGAGCGCGCTCAGCCGATCGAAGGCCACGACCTAGTGTCTAGCCGGTTGCCTCGGCGGCTGCACCGATGACGAACCAGACCACCTTGCCGACCGCGGTGCGTTCGGCCCCCCACTGGCTCGCGAAGTGCGCCACTAAGGACATGCCCCGACCCGACCCGGACCCGACCGAGACCGCGCGCAGTCCGGGTAGCACCTGGCTCCCGTCGACGACCTCGACCCGCGCGCCCGTACCGGCCGGCGTGACCCGCACGGTGATCGTCGTACCAGCGTGCATGACGGCGTTCGTCACGAGTTCGCTGACGATCAGCGCGGCATTGTCGGCCGGATCGGCCACCCCGAGTTCGGCCAGTCGATCGACGACGAAGCGGCGCGCCCGCCCGACGCTCGCGGGGTGTGGCGGCAGCCGAACCTCATCGCGCACGCGCCGTATCGTACGGCGATTACCGCCCAGTCCTCCGGTCCCACTCCGGATGTGAAGGTCGCGAGGTTAGAAGGGGTTGAGACCCCAATGTCCTCGCCATGACGCTCCTGGGTCGAGGGCGACCACCGACTCGCCGGTGACCAGTGCGTTGGGCGGCACCGACATCGGCTCCACCCCGAGGCCCTGGCGCCGACGAGACGGATCGGGAAGTGCGTCACCGGTGAAGATCTCGAGATACGGATACGCCGCGTCGACCCAGACCGTCACCTGCTCGCTCCGGTCGGGCGCGGCCAGTCGAAGTCGGGCCCGGCCGTCACTGTCGCGGTGCAGGTCCGTGTAGGTGTGGTCGATCGCGAGGTTGCCGATCGCGCGCGGCGTCCGGAAGTCGTAGGCCGTCCCGGCAACCGGCTCACGGCCGGTCGGGATCTGCTGTTCGCCGGTCAGGATCCGGGTGTCGCCGGGCACGGTCAGGACCGCGTCGTCTATCGCCGCGGTGCCGACCCGAACGTAAGGGTGAAACCCGCAAGCGACCGGTGCGGTCGAGTCGCTGCGGTTGACGAGGGTGGTCTCGACCGCGAGACCGTCCGCGCCGAGTGACCAGGCGTTGTGGACCTCGATCGTCCACGGGTAGCCCGGTTGTGGATGTGAGATGCATCCGACCGTGATCGACGAGTCATCGCGCTCGACCACCGACCACGGCATCCACCGCACCAGGCCGTGAATCGCGTTGTGCTGCTCGGGCTCGGTCAGCGCGAGCTGTAGGTCCACGTCACGCCACGTCCACTTCCCGTCTCGCACGCGGTTCGGCCACGGCACGAGGGTCTGGCAGCGCGCTCCGTCGCAGATCGCGGCTTCGTCGTACCCGTCGAGGACCGCGCGGTCACCGACCGTGTAGGTCCGAAGACCGCCACCGACCTCGACCACGGTCGCGCGCTGCCCACCGGACGTGATCTCGAACTGCTCGCCGCTTGGCGCAACCACCACAGGTGCCTCTCAGTTCATGGTCGGATCGATGGGACACGTCGCGACCGCGCACAACGGCCACGGCTGCCGGCGAAGAACCGCCGACCACAGCCGGCTCGGCTCGGCGTCGAACGCGTCGAGTGGCAGCGCCTCGACGACGTACCAAGCGCCGACCGCGATCTCGCCCTCGAGCTGACCGGCCGACCAACCGGCGTAGCCGGAGAAGACGCGGAGCTCGCGCAGCGAGGCGGCCAGGACCGCCGGATCGGAGTCGAGATCCACCGTCACCAGCGGTGGCACGACCAGCCGGCAGGCATCACCGGCCGCGGTTCCGGTGACGAAGCCGAGTGCGATCGCCGCCTGCGGCTCGACCGGGCCCCCCGCGAACAGCACCGCAGGCTCGCTCGCCAGCTCGGCGACCGGCGGCACGATGTCGATCAGCGAGGCGTCGCCGGGGCGATTGATCACGACACCGAGGGCGCCGTCATCGGTGTGCTCGAGCACGCTGATCACCGTGCGCGAGAAGGTCGGCTCCTGCATCCCCGGCGCGGCGATGAGCAGCTTGCCCTTCAACGACTCGGTGGTCATCATCCGACGCTGACCGGAAGCGAGGTGACGCCGCGCAGGTTGATCCGCCCGTTGCGGGTCGGCTCACCGGCGAGGGTGAGCGACGGGAACCGGCGGACCAGCGACGACAGCGCAATCCGGCCCTCGGTGCGGGCCAGCGCCGCGCCGAGACAGTGGTGGACACCGCCGCCGAACGACGCATGCTGCTTCGCGTTCGCGCGGTCGAGCCTGACCTGGTCGGCGTCCGGCCCGAACTGCGCCTCATCGCGGTTCGCCGAACCGAGGCTGGCCATGACGAAGCTCCCCTTCGGGATGACGTGACCGTCGACCTCGTAGTCCTCGAGGGTGATCCGCCGGGTCAGCTGCACCGGACTGTCGTAGCGCAGCAGCTCTTCGACCGCGTTGTCGTCGAGATCGGGCCGCTCCCGCCAGAATGCGGCCTGCGCAGGATCGTTGAGCAGCGCCAACGTGCCGTTGCCGATCAGGTTGACAGTCGTCTCGTGACCGGCGACGTAGAGCAGCACGACCTGCCCGATCAGCTCCTCGTCGCTGAGCACGTCGCCGCCGTCCTCGGCGTTGATGAGGGCGGTCAGCAGGTCGTCGGCGGGATGTTGACGCTTCCACTCGATCGCCTCGGCAGTGCGGTCGGCCATCTCCTTGTCGGCAAGGATGATCTCGCGAATGGTCTGCTCGTCCGGCACCGGCTCGAGCGACTTGACGATCAGATGAGACAGCTCGCGCAGCCGGGTGACGTCGGTCTCCGGCATCCCGAGCATCGTCGAGATCACCGCGAACGGCAGCGGGAACGCCAGCGTCTCGATCAGGTCGACCTCACCGCCGTCGGCGATCCGGTCGAGCGCGCCGTCCACGAGGGACTCGACGACGGGGACCAGGGTCTCGATCCGGCGCGGCGTGAACGCCCGCGACACCAGCCGCCGAAGCCGGGTGTGGTCCGGCGGATCGCGGTCGAGCATCGACATGCCCTCGCCCCGCCGGCCGGTGTTGGCCTCCCGGTAGATCTCGTCGTACACCGCTCGCATCGGCCCGAAGCTGGTGACGTTGCCTTCCTCGACCGACAGCCGGGCGCGCAGCACCTCGGTCACGTCCGCATGCCGCCACAGCGCCCAGAAGCCGAGCGCGTGCTGCTCCACCGGCACTTGGGCCCGAAGCTCGGCATAGTGCGGATACGGGTCATCGGTGAACGCCGCACTGAACGGCTGGAACGCCACCGACTCCACTGTCATGTCCTGAAGGTATCGCCGCCGGCCCGGCCGCGATGCTCCAATGGTGCAGGGATCAATAGCTCCAGAGATCGGGCCCCGGACCATCACGTCCGTCGTACCTCAATCAGGCCTTGGGCGTTGCGGCTGATGATCCAGTTCGTGTGGTGGACGAGCCAGTGATGGAACGTGGACAGGTAGGCGCTGTCGTGCAGATTCGTCTGGCCGCCGAACTCCCAGAAGTTCAGGTGATGCAACTGGCATCGCTCGAGACCGGCCTGACATTGCGGGAACACGCAGCCTTTGTCGCGAAGGGCGGCGGCCCGGCGCTGGGCCCGGCTGAAGCTGCGCTGCGAACGGCCGAGGTCGAGGATCTCGGACGGACCGCCCAGCACGGCTGGAATGATCCCGGCGTCACAGGCGATCCGCCGGGCGATTGCCGGTGTGATCGGCGCGCCGTTCACGGTCGCGGTCGACAGCTGCCCGGCCGACAATCCGTCGCGCAGCTCCAACCACGGAATGCTGACAACGATCTGCGGACGATCGCCACCGTGATCCGGCAGCTTCCCGCCCGCAAGCGCCATCCGGGCGAGCTCGACGAGGGCGTCCGCACGACGCTGACCCGAGTCGCGTCCGTCCTCAGGCCCGGCGGTGGCCAGCAACGGCGTGATCGCCGTACTGACAATCGCCGCGGACTCGGGATCGAGCATCCCCTCGAGGTGCACCATGCCCTGGAAGGTCGTAGCGAGTCGCAGCCATCGATCGCGGAACATCCGCTGGGCGGCGGCCTCGGCGTCCTCGTCGGCGCCGGAGCGCAACCGCAGCTCTCGGCACAACTGGCCCAGCGAGGTCGGATCGACCTCGGCGGCCGCGGCGATCAACTCGAGCTCGGCCACGCGTGCCCACTCGCTCGGGAGCCGGCGCAGGCAGTCCAGGATCAGCCGGGCGTGCTCGTGCGACACGTCACCGGTCGCCAGGCCCGCGGTCAGCTCCGGGTGGTAGGGCAGAAGCCGCGCGACCCCCATCCGGCGACTTGCCTCCACCCGGGTCAGCCGCTGCTCCTCGACCAGCCACGATCCGGTCGTGCGACCGCACTCGTGCACCGTCACGTCGCGCACGTCGAGCGCCTGTAGCGAGCGAGCGATCTCGGCGTCGAGCTTGTTGCGCGCGGCGAGCAGCGTCTCGGTCCGGACCAGCAGCGTCGGCTCCGCCATCGCGTGCACGTCATCGGCGGCGAGGGAGTCGAGCACGGAGAGCAGCTCCGACATCGACCTCACCCCATCCGTTCGCTTGGTGTCCGTTCGCTTGGACCCGTTTCGGCTATCGAACATGTGTTCGATCTGTACGGGAACCTACCGCCAGCCCCCGACATCTGCCAGCGCCATAAACCCCTTTGTGGACAACGGAAAACCAACGCCCAGCCGGTGGACAAACGCGCATCGGTGGCGACCCACTGAATGGGTGCGCAATCATGGATCCATGAACGTCAAAGACGAACTGTCCCGCAGCGTCACGCTCATGCATCGCACCGTGTTCAACGCCAGCAAGGGGCGGATCGGAGGCCATGCGTTGGGGATGCCGGTGCTCGAGCTGACCACCATCGGTCGGACCAGCGGCAAGCCGCGACCGACGATGCTGACCTCGCCGCTCGTGCTCGGCGACAAGGTGATGCTGGTCGCATCGAACGGCGGCGACGACCGCGAACCCTCCTGGTGTCAGAACCTGCGCAAGACGCCCGAGGTCCAGATCACGATGGAGGGCTCGACCCGGAAGATGCGGGCCCACATTGCCGGCGCCGACGAGCGCGCCGAGCTGTGGCCGCAGATCACCTCCGCGCACTCCAACTATGCGGGATACCAGCGCAAGACCGATCGCGAGATCCCGGTCGTCGTCTGCGAGCCGATCGGCTAGCGAGCACCAGCCACCGGCGGCATATCCCGGGTGCCTCTGGGGCACACTTGGGGCGTGGGACGGGTGACGGTGAGCAGGCGGGTGTCGCGCGTGACCGTCGGTCAACCGACCGTCACCGCGCCGGACACCCTGGTTGCCGAGGAGCCGCTCGAGCTGCGGGTCGGTGGCCGGGCGATCGCGGTCACGATGCGCACGCCCGGCGACGACATGGACCTGCTGGCCGGATTCCTGGTCGGCGAGGGCGTGATCCGGCATCGCGAAGACCTGCGCGAGATGCGCTACTGCGCCGGGGTCGACGACGAGGGACACAACACCTACAACGTCCTGGACGCCCACCTTGCCACGCACGTCGACGAGGTTCCGATGTCGCTGCAACGCGCGCTGGTCACGACGAGTGCGTGTGGACTGTGCGGCAAGGCGACGATCGACGGCGTCGAGGTGACCTCGCCGTACGACCTGCGCGCCGACGAGACCGGCATCGACGCCGAGTGGATCACCACCCTGCCCGATCAGTTACGAGCGGCGCAGCAGGTGTTCGAACGCACCGGCGGCTTGCACGCGGCTGCGCTCTTCGATGTCGCGTCCGGGCAACTGCTGGTCCTGCGCGAGGACGTCGGGCGGCACAACGCCGTCGACAAGGCGGTCGGCTGGGCGTTGCGCGAAGGGCGCCTGCCGCTTCGGGCCACCCTGCTGTTGGTCTCGGGGCGAGCGTCGTTCGAGCTCGCCCAGAAGGCAGCGGTCGCCGGAATCCCTGCAATGGCAGCCGTCTCCGCGCCATCCGCACTGGCGGTCGACCTCGCGGAGCGGGTTGGCCTGACCCTGATCGGCTTCCTGCGAGGTCCCTCGATGGTGATCTACGCCGGTGCCGACCGGGTCCACAACTCCGTCGACGAACCGGCCACCGCAGCCGCGACCGTGACCGTGACCGTGACCGTGACCGGCTGAGGCGAATCGACCCGATGCCACGACGCAAGCGGATCATCGAGGACGTCACGGACGACGGCCTCACGGTCAGCAAGCCGCCGAAGTGGGCGGCCGGTGTGCCCGGTGTCATCCATGCGCTTCAACATGCGGAGCGGGAGATGGGCGCGTGGCGCGGCAGCAAGACGCTGCGCCGGATCAACCAGGAGGACGGGTTCGACTGCACGTCGTGCGCATGGCCGGACCCGCCGCACCGCCACACCGTCGAGTTCTGCGAGAACGGCGCGAAGGCAACCGCGTGGGAGGCCGACGTACTCCGGGTGGAGCCCGGGTTCTGGGCCGAGCATCCGGTCAGCGACCTGGCCCGGCGCAGCGAATACTGGCTGGGCCAACAAGGCCGCCTGGTCGAGCCGGTCTACAAGCCGGCCGGCAGCGATCATTACCAGCCGGTGTCGTGGGACGACGCGTTCGATGTGATCGTCCGCCACCTGAAGGCGCTGGACTCCCCCGACGAGGCCGCCTTCTACACCTCGGGCCGCACCAGCAACGAGGCCGCCTTCGTCTATCAGTTGTTCGTTCGCGCGTTCGGCACGAACAACCTTCCGGACTGCTCCAACATGTGTCACGAGAGCACCGGCGTCGCCCTCGGCGAGAGCATCGGGGTCGGGAAGTCGACGGTCAGCTACGAAGACTTCGCCAAGTCCGACCTGATCATCATCATGGGCCAGAACCCCGGCACCAACCATCCGCGGATGCTGACCGCGCTCGAAGAGGCCAAACACGGCGGTACGTCGATCGTTGCCATCAACCCGCTGCCGGAGCCCGGGCTGATCCGGTTCAAGAACCCGCAGCGACCGTCCGGGGTGCTGGGGCGAGGCACCCAGCTCGCCGACCAGTTCCTCCAGCTGCGGCTCGGCGGCGACATGGCGTTGATGCAGGCGGTCAGCCGCCGGGTCATCGACGCCGACGACCGGGCGCCCGGATCCGTCCTCGACCATGCCTTCCTTGCCCAGCACACTCGCGGGCTGCCGGAGTTTCGCGCGCACCTCGAGCAGCTGTCCGACGCTGACGTGCTGGCGGCGACCGGGCTCACCTCGGCGGAGATCGACGAGCTCGCGCAGCGCTACATCAGTGCAAACCGGGTGATCATCTGCTGGGCAATGGGCCTGACGCAGCACAAGCACGCCGTCGTGACGATCCAGGAAATTGTGAACCTGCTCCTGTTGCGCGGCAACATCGGCAAGCCCGGCGCCGGCGCCTCGCCGATCCGCGGTCACAGCAACGTGCAAGGCGACCGCACGATGGGTATCTGGGAGCGCCCGCCCGCCGCCTTCATCGACGCCCTCGACGGCGAGTTCGGGATGACCTTCCCGCGCGAGTACGGCACCGACGTGGTCGACTCCGTGCGGCACATGCGCGACGGCATCATCAAGGTCTTCATGGCGATGGGCGGCAACTTCGCAGCTGCCAACTCCGACACGGTCGTGACCGAGGCGGCGTTTCGTCGTACCCGGCTGACGGTGCAGGTCTCCACCAAGCTCAACCACTCGCACGGCATCACCGGCGATGAGGCACTGATCCTGCCGACGCTCGGGCGGACCGAGGTCGACCGTCAGGCCGGCGGCGAGCAGTTCGTCAGCGTCGAGGACACGGTGTGCCGCGTGCATGCCTCGCACGGCAAGCTTGAGCCGGCGGCGCCGTCGCTGCGGTCGGAGGTCGCGATCGTCTGCCAGCTGGCACGGCGGATGTTCGGTGCTGACAGTCCGGTGCCGTGGGAGGACTTCGAAGCCGACTACGACGCGATCCGCGACCGGATCGCCAGGGTTGTGCCCGGATGTGAGGACTACAACCGCCGGGTCCGCGAGCCGGACGGCTTCGTGTTGCCACATCCGCCGAGGGACGAACGCCGCTGGCCGACCAAGAGCGGCCTCGCCGAGATCACGGTCAATCCACTGGAGTGGCCACGCTGCCCACCCGGCCGGCTGCTCTTGCAGACCGTGCGCTCGCACGACCAGTTCAACACCACGATCTACGGGCTCGACGATCGCTATCGCGGCGTCCGGAAGGGCCGCCGGGTGGTGTTCGTTAATCCGGACGACCTGGCCGAGCTCGGGTTCGCTGACGGCGACATCGTCGACCTGCACTCGGAGTGGAGCGACGGCGTCGACCGGATCGCGGAGCACTTCCGGGTTATCGCCTTCCCGACCGCTCGCGGTTGCGCGGCCGCGTATTTCCCGGAGGCGAACTCACTCGTCCCGCTCGACAGCCAAGCGGACCGCAGCGGCACGCCGACGTCGAAGGCGATCGTGCTGCGGCTCGAGCCGGCCCGGTCGCACGCAGTGCCTCCTTCGTGATCTCACGATGAGATTCGACGGGATCGTCCTCGCCGGTGGCGAAGCCCGACGGCTCGGTGGCATCGCCAAACCCGAGGTGACGGTCGGCGGCCGGCGGTTGCTCGATGTCGCACTCGACGCGCTGTCCGGCGCCGCAACGACGATCGTGGTCGGACCGATGATGCCGTCGTCGCACGACGTGACCTGGACCCGCGAGGACCCGCCGGGAGGTGGGCCGGTCGCTGCGCTCGCGGCCGCACTCGCGCTCGTCGAGGCGCCGGAGGTCGTGGTGCTCGCGGCCGACCTGCCCTTCATCTCCGCCGCTGCGATCGACACGCTCCGGATCGCGAAGGGCGACGACCCGGCGGCGATCGCGATCGATGAGTCCGGCCACGACCAGCCACTGATCGGCTGCTATGACACCGTGCGCCTGCGTGCGGTGTGTCCCGACGTACCGTCAGGAGTGCCGATGCGGTCGCTGCTCGCCGAGCTCGAACAGGCCGGAGCGATCCATCGGCTGGCCCTCAGCGGTGCCCGCCCGGCGACATTGGACTGCGACACCCCGGCGGACCTCCGCCGGGCCGAGGAGCTGGCGTGACGCTGGACGAGTGGGTCGAGACGGTGAGCCGCGAGCTCGGACTCGGGCCGATCGAGGTCAAGGCGGTCCTCGACCTCGCCCGTGACGTCGCGCACGGGGTCGCGCGCCCGGCCGCGCCACTGACCTGTCTGCTGGTCGGGCTGGCGGCCGAGTCCTCGGCCGACCTCGACGCCGTGATCGAGCGGGTTCGCCGGCTGATTCCCGAGGGCTGACCTCAGCCCGCCTCGCCGGCTCGCTTCCGGCGCGCGATCACCACCAGGTCGACGACCGCCGACACCGCGGCCAGCGCGAGTACGACGACCAACCAACCCGGACCACCGACGGCGACGGTCAGCCCGATCGCCGCGATACCCCCGACCAGAGCGGCCGAGGCCAGCCAGAGCCGCAAGGTGAGTGCACTCGCTGCGGGCGCGGCCCCACCGATCCCGGCCGTGGGGTCGTGGTAGTCCAGGCGCGGCCGGGGCGGCACCCGCTCGCGTCGCACTCGCATACTGCAGATCCTCCCTGGCCAGCGGCGATCCCACCAGGTTCACCCGTTTGCCGACCCCGAAGCCGCCCGGGCCCGTATCCCCGGGGCGGTCGCGGGCGATGACAGCCGTGAAGGTCAGCGCTTGCCACCGACCTAACCAGGAGGACTCATGTCAGGCACGTTCAACCGACACCCGCGGCGCCATAAGGTGCCGGCGCTCGTTCCGACCCTCGCCATTGCCGGATTCTCGCTCGCGATCGCGGTCGCATCGGCGATTCCCGCGGCCGCGTCAGCCGGGGTCGCACACCACGCGGCGTCGACTCACCACTCCGTCGCGCGCCACCCCTCGGCCAAGCATCCGGCCGGCCGGCACCACAGCAAGCGACTCGTCCTCAAGGGCCTGGTCGCAGCCCACCACGGCCGGACCGTCACGGTGTTCGCGAAGACCGCGACCGTCGGCGGCAAGACCCGGCACAACCAGCGGATCAAGCTGGTCTTCGCGCACTCGGCGCACGCCCGTACCAAGATCCCGGCCGGCGACCACCTGCAACTGGTCGCGCGCGGCGTGGGCAGCTGGCATGTGTTCCGGATCCGCCACAACAGCGACGAGTCCGTATCGTCCGAGTCCGCCAGCCTGCTGTTCGGCACGGTGACGGCCGTGAACGGCGACTTCCTGACCGTCTCGGAGAACGATCGTGACAACGGCGACCACCACCGCGGCAAGGACTGCCACGGCCATGGCCACGGAGTCAGCGAGGACAGTACGCTGGCCGACCACGGAACCCGCGGCGGTCACGGCGGTCACGGTGGCGGCAAGGGCGACCACCACGGGCACCAGATCACCGTCGATGACACCAACGCGGCGATCACGGTCGATGGAGCAGAAGGTGCGATCACGGTCGGCGACACCGTCGCGATCCTCGGTGAGGTCACCGACAACACCGTCGTTGCGTCGACGATCTACGCCTTCTCGACCGCGCCGGCGTTCATGCGTGGCGAGGTCGAGTCGGTCAGCGGTGACAACGTCACAGTGCGTGACGGAGGCACCACCACCACGGTGTCGTTGACCGGTGTGCCGCTGGCTCTGAACGGCGATGTCGGCGCGACTCCCAGCGAGCTCGTCGCCGGCGACAAGTTGCTGCTCGTCGGCACCCTGGCCGAGGGCACCAACCAGCTCATCCCCGAGGTCGCATTCGCGTTCAACCACCACGACGACCACCCCTGTGGTGACAACGAGGGTGGTGGCCACCACGGCCACGACGGCGGCAGCGACGGCTGATCGTCACGCGAGAAGGCCCGGCAGTAGCGGTACTACTGCCGGGCCTTCTCGTCGGGACGCTCAGGCGACGGCGACTCTCGGATCGATGTAGGCGTAGACCACGTCAACGATGATGTTGGCGACCACGACGAAGAACGCGGCGAACAGTGTCACGCCGAGCACGACCGGCAGGTCACGGCTGCCGATCGAGATGATCGCGAGCTTGCCGATGCCGACGAAGCCGAAGACCTGCTCGACCAGGACCGAGCCACCGAGCAGCAGCCCGAGATCCAGCCCGAAGATCGTGACGATCGGCGTGATCGCCGAGCGCAGGCCGTGCCGGACGATCACCCTCTGCTCGGACAGCCCTTTCGCCCGGGCCGTACGGATGTAGTCCTCCGACATGGTCTCGAGCATCGTGCCCCGGGTCAGCCGGGCATAGAGCGCGGCATAGGTGAAGGCCAGGCAGACCCATGGCAGGATCAGATTGCGGGCCCAGGACAGCGGGCTCTCAGTGATCCCGACGAAATGCACGTTGGGCAGGATCCGCAGCCAGGACGGGCCGTAGCTGAAGATCGCCAGCGACAGCAATCCGGTGAAATAGATCGGCAGCGAGACGCCGGCAAGCGCGACCGTCATCGCGGACCGATCGAAGATGGTGGCCTTCCGAAGCGCCGACACCACCCCGGTCGCGACTCCGCTGAACAACCAGATGACCGATGCACCGAGGGCGAGCGAGATGTCCACCGGCAGGTCGGAAATGATCTCCGACCAGACCGGCTCGTTGTTGATGAACGAGAACCCCAGACACGGTCGATGGCAGACGTTGGCCGCGACCCCGGTGCCGTAGGTCCGGCCGACGAAGATGC